>JAOBJR010000098.1 GCA_025728395.1 Candidatus Lightella neohaematopini | reverse complement strand
CAACAATTAAATGTTCATTAATATCTAGCGGTAAATCTTTACGATCTATATCACGTATAATTTTACCACACATATTTTTAGTATCTATATCAATCCATTTAGGTGATTCATATTGGGATGATAATTCTAATGCAGCTAAAATCCTTGATTGCTTTTTAGCACAATTATTAACAGTAATAATATCATTAACTTTAACTTGATAGGAAGCAATATTCACAATATGATTATTTACCTTAATTGCTTTATGACTAATTAATTGACGTGCCTCAGCTCTAGTAGAACTAAAACCAATACGATACACAATATTATCTAATCTATATTCTAATAATGTTAATAAATATTCACCAGTATTTCTTTTATTACGAGATGCTTTTTTATACAGCTTAACAAATTGTTTTTCTAATACGCCATAAATACGACGTATTTTTTGTTTTTCTCTTAATTGTATACCATAATCTGATATGCGAGATTTTTTAACTATATGTTGACCAGGTAACTGATTTATTTTACATTTTGAATCAATTGCACGTATTCCTGATTTGAGAAATAAATCAGTACCCTCACGTCGACTTAATTTTAATTTTGGGCCAATAAATTTTGCCATATTTATCCTTATTATAAATTAACAGTATTAGCTCTATACTCTTCTTTTTTTTGGTGCTCTACAACCATTGTGAGGAATTGGAGTAACATCTGTAATATTAGTAATACGAAAACCAGCATTATTTAATGCTCTAATTGCTGATTCTCTACCAGGACCTGGACCATTAATCATAACTTCTAAGTTTTTTATTCCATATTCTTTTACTGAATTTGAACAACGTTCAGTAGCTATCTGAGCTGCAAATGGAGTAGACTTTCTTGATCCCCTAAAACCAGATCCACCAGAAGTTGCCCAACCTAACGTATTACCATATTTATCAGTAATTGTAATTATAGTATTATTAAATGATGCATGTATATGTGCAATGCCATCTATTAATTGTTTTTTTAATTTTTTTCTTTTATTAGTTTTGTTAGAAGAAATATTCATTATTATACCTAACTTTAATTAATATTTTTTTAATTTTTTACAAGTTTTCGCATTAGTTCTAGTTCTTTGTCCCCTAACTGGTAAATGATATTTATGACGTAATCCCCGATAAGTACCTAAATCTATTAAACGTTTAATATTCAATGTAATTTTACGACGTAAATCTCCTTCAACAGTTAGCGTTGATATAATGTCACGTATTTTATTAATATCATTTTCTGATAATGTACTAACTTTAGTATGTGGATTAATTTGTGCTGATATGCAGATATTGTTTGCGGTATTTTTACCAATACCATATATTGATTTCAAGGCTACACAAATATGCTTATTTACTGGAATATTTACACCTACTATACGTATCATTTAAGCTCCTTTATTTAGTTATCCTTGACGTTGTTTGTGTTTTGAATCACTACATACTACACGTAGTACACCATTACGTTTAATAATTTTGCAGTAACGACAAATTTTTTTTATTGATGAACGTACCTTCATTTTTTTTATATTTTAATTATTTCAAATTTACCTTTTTTATTATAGAATCGTATTGATTCGAAATCATAATTGTTTGTATATGTGATATACAATCCATAATTACTATAATTACAATTAATAAAGATGTACCTCCAAAATTAAATGGTATTTTTATTATATTATGTATAAGTTCAGGCATAAGACATATTATTGTAATATATAATGCACCAACTAATGTTAGTTTATTAGTTATATTATTAATATATCTAGCTGTTTTTTCTCCAGGTCTAATACCAGGAATAAAAGCTCCAGATTTTTTTAAGTTATCAGCTGTTTCCCTGGAATTAAATACTAAGGTTGTATAAAAAAAACAAAAGAATATTATTGCTATTGAATATATTACCATATGTATATATTGACCAGGTTGTAAGTGTACTAAAATAAAATGTAACCAACTATTTGACTTATAACTATTACTAAACCATGAGATGATTGTAGTAGGAAATAATATTATACTGGAAGCAAATATTGCTGGTATAACTCCAGACATATTAATTTTTAATGGTAAATGTGTACTTTGTGCATTATACATTCTTCTACCATGTTGTCTTCTAGCGTAGTTTACAATAATTTTTCTTTGTCCGCTTTCAATAAATACAACTAAAAAAATTATTATAAAAATAAATATTATAGTAATCATAAGTAAAATTATATTTAAATCATTTTGTCTAATTTGTTCGATAGTGTGAATAATATTAATTGGTAAATCAGCTATAATTCCAGTAAATATTATTATTGATATACCGTTACCAATACCTTTTTCAGTAATTTGCTCTCCTATCCACATTAGTAATATAGTACCGCATATTAAACTTACCGAAGAAATAAAATAAAATAACATATTTGGGTTGATAATTAATCTATTAATTATCGGTATACTAGGTAAACTAATTGAAATTCCTAAAGATTGAAATATAGCTAATATTAATGTACCATACCTAATATACTTATTAATTTTTCGTCTACCAATTTCACCATCTTTTTTTATTTCTATAAATTTTGGATGTATAAAAGTTAAAAATTGTATAATGATAGATGATGAAATGTAAGGCATAATACCTAGTGAAAATATTGACGCTCTGCTTAAAGCACCTCCAGAAAACATATTTAACATTTCAATAATAGTACCCTTTTGTTGTGTTATTAATTCTTCAATAATAGACACATCAATACCAGGAATTGGTATAAATGATCCCATACGAAAAACAATAAGAGCAATAACAACAAATAACACCCTAGATTTTAACTCATATAAACTTTGCTTATTATTATAATTTATTTGTTTTATCATTTTAGATTATAATTATATTACGGTACCACCATTTAGTTCTATGTTGTATTTTGCATTAGCACTAACTTTTATACCAATTATATGTATTGTTTTTCTTATTAAGAATTTTCTACTTAAGATAATTTTAGCTTTTTTAGTATTATTATTAATTAAATTATATGATTTTAATGTTTTAAGATCAATTTTATTTTCCTTAATAATAAACAATTTTTCTAAACTAACTTCTTTAGTATAAACATTTTTTTTTGATATAAACCCAAATTTAGGAACTCTTCTATTTATCGGAGTTTGACCTCCTTCAAAATTACGACTAATTTTCTTTCCTGCCCGAGATTTTTGTCCTTTATGTCCTCTACCACTAGTTTTTCCTAATCCAGAACTTATACCTCTACCCAAACGGGTTCTATTTTTCCTTGATTTTTTGGATACATCTAATGAATTTAGATACATTTTAGTTATTACCAATAATTTTAATCATATAATTTACTGAATTAATCATTCCTCTTATTGATGGTGTGTCAATAACTATTCTAGTATGACCAATACGTCTTAGTCCTAAACCTAATATAGTTTTTTTATGTTTTGGTAGTATACCTATTGTACTACGTACTTGAACAATTTTAATATTTTTATTCATATTGTTAATTTTTATTATAATTAATTTTTTTTCTTTTACTATAAATAAAATCCGGTGATTTCATATTTTTTAGAGCTTTGATAGTAGCACGTATCACATTAATTGAATTAGTTGATCCATATACTTTAGCAAATACATTATGTATCCCAGCTACTTCTAAAATAGCACGCATAGCACCACCAGCTATAATACCAGTACCATCATTAGCTGGTTTCATAAATACTAAGGAACTAGTACATTTAGCTTTTAATGTATATTGTAAAGTTTTATTACGTATTTTTATTTGAATCATATTACGACGTGCTTTTTCTATTGATTTTTGAATAGCTAATGGTACTTCTTTTGCTTTACCGTATCCATAACCAACTTTTCCATTACCATTACCAACTACCGTAAGAGCAGTAAAACTAAATATTCTTCCTCCTTTAACTGTTTTAGAAACTCTATTAATTGTAACTAATTTTTCTCGTAATTCATTCAATTGTTTGTCCATATACATAATCAATAACCTAAAAATTTTAAAAAATTAATCCATTTTTTCTAGCAGCTTCAGCTAATGCTTTAATTCTACCATGATATTTAAATCCAGAACGATCAAATGATACTTTTTTTATACCAAATTGATTAGCACGGTAAGCAATCATCATTCCAACAAATGCTGCTGATTGTTTATTGCCAGAATAATTAATTTTATCCTTTATATCTTTCTCTAAAGTAGAAGCACTTACTAATATTTTATTAGTATGATCGATAATTTGTGCATATATATGTTTAGAACTACGATAAATTACTAAACGAGTAGCACGTAATCTTTTTAAGATATATCTAGTTTTTTTTGATCTTTTTATACGAGCTAATTTTTTTCTCATAATTATTTATTCTTTTTAATTTCTTTAATCTTAATAATTTCGTTTAAATAACGAATGCCTTTACCTTTATAAGGTTCTACTGTACGATAAGATCTTATATTAGCAGCTATTTGTCCTACTAATTGTTTATCGTAACCAGTAATTACAATATCTGTATTATTAATACATTTTATCATAATACTTTTTGGAAATTGATAATTTATTACATGTGAAAATCCTAAAAATAAAGTTAATATATTTTTTTTATAATCTATTTGAACCCTATAACCTATACCAACTAACTGAAGTGTCTTACTAAAACCGATGGTAATTCCAATTATAATATTATTTATTATTGATCTAGTAGTTCCAGCAATTGCCCAACTTTTTTTATCATTTATTAATGGATTTACTAATAATTTATTTTTATTTATTTTTATAACAATTTTACTACTAAATACATAACTATTAGTAATATTATTACCATTAATAATAATAGTATTGTTATTTAGTAATACATTTATACCTTCAGGTACTACGATTAACTTTTTAGCAATACGTGACATAATAAATATATCCTTAAATTTTTAAAATACATAACAGATAATTTCTCCACCTAATTTTAGTTGTCGTGCTTTACGATCAGTCATAATACCTTTAGGTGTGGAAATAATAGCGATACCCATACCAGATATTACTCTAGGTATATCACGTGCTTTCTTATATATTCTTAAACTAGGTTTACTAATACGTTTAATATATTCAATAACTGGTAGATTATTAAAGTATTTTAATTCTATTTGTATAATATTTTTATTTTTAATTTTTATAATATTAAAATTATTAATATAACCCTCATTTTTTAATAAACTAGTAATATTTATTTTTATATTTGAGGCAGGAATATTTATATAACGTTTTTTATTTTGTTGTCCATTACGTATACGTACTATCATATCTGAAATAGGATCATGCATACTCATATTATTACTCTTTGAATTTTATGTTTATAATAGTTTTTACCAACTAGATTTTCTTAAACCAGGAATTTCACCTCTTGTTGCCATTTCACGTAACTTAATTCTACTTAAACCAAATTTTCTTATGAAAGCATGTGGTCTACCAGTTTGCCTACAACGATTACGTAATCTAGAAAAACTAGAATCTCTAGGTAATTTTTGTAATTTTATCGTTGCATCCCAACGTTCCGAATAAGAATATTTTTTACTTAATATTATTTTTTTTAATTCTTTACGTTTTTTAAAAAATTTAAAAACAAGTTTTTTTCTTTTTTGTTCTCTAGCTTGTACTGATTTTTTAGTCATTTAATATTAATCCCTATTAGTAAATGGAAAACCTAAATATACTAATAATTTGTAACTACTTTTATCTGATTTAGTATTAGTTGTAATAGAAATATCTAATCCTCTAATTTGATCAATTTTGTTATAATCTATTTCAGGAAATATAATTTGTTCTTTTATACCTATATTATAATTACCCATGCCGTCAAATGATTTAATTGATAATCCTCGAAAATCTCTAATACGTGGTATAGCAATATAAAGTAATCTTTCTATAAAATCCCACATTCGGTATCTTCTTAAAGTTACTTTACATCCTATAGGATAACCAATACGTACTTTAAAATTAGAAATTGATTTTTTTGCTTTTGTAATTATTGGTTTTTGACCAGATATTAAAGTTAAATCAGATATTGCATTATTAAGTATTTTTTTATCATTTGTAGATTTACCTACCCCCATATTAATTGTTATTTTATCTATTTTTGGTACTTGCATTATAGATTTACAATGCAATTCATTAAGTAAACTATAAGATATTTTATTCTTGTACAATTTATATAAATTTGACATATAAACTATCCACTATCAATGATAGAATTATTAGATTTAAATACTCTAATTTTCTTACCATTTTTAAATTTAAATTTAACATAGTCAGGTTTATTTGTTTCACTATTAAAAATAGCTAAGTTAGAAATGTCAATTGGTGATTCTTTTTTTACTAACCCACCTACTTGATTAATATTAGGTATGGGTTTTTGATGTTTAGTAACAATATTAATACTTTCTACTATTGCTTTATTTTTTTTTAAAATTTTTTTTATTATTCCTGTTTTTCCTTTATCTTTTCCGGTTATTACTACTACTTTATCACCACAACGTATCTTGTTAGCCATATATTTACCTTATTTATATTACTTCTGGAGCTAAAGATATAATTTTCATAAATTTTTCTATTTTTAATTCTCTTGTAATAGGACCAAAAATTCTAGTACCAATTGGTTGTTCATTATCATTTAATAATACACAAGAATTACTATCAAATCTTATTAAAGAACCATCAGGTCTATGTATTCCTTTTTTTGTACGGACTACTACAGCTTTTAATACTTCACCTTTTTTAACTTTACTTTTTGGAATAGCTTCTTTTACAGCTACTTTAATAATATTACCTATATTCGCATAACGTCTTCTTGATCCTCCTAATACTTTTATACACATAACTAAACGTGCTCCAGAATTATCTGCTACTAATAATAATGTTCGTTCTTGAATCATATCCAAATACCAATAAAAATTATTAATTATTATTTTTTATTATTTTCCAAGATTTGGTTTTAGAAATTGGTTTACATTCTATTATACATACTTTATCACCAATATTACTGTTATAAATATCATGTACATGTAATTTAGTAGTACGTTTTATAAATTTACCATATTTACTGTGTTTTACAAGACGACTAACTATTACTGTAGCTGTTTTATTCATTTTGTTACTAATCACATAACCATATAAAATTTTATTTTTGTTTGACATAATATTAATTAATACTTTTCTTCATTGAAATAATTGTTTTTATTCTAGCAATATCTCTTCTATTTTCTTTAATTACATGTACTTGTTTTAATTTATTATTATAAAATTGAATTCTGATATTAAATCTAGTTAGTAATAATTCATTTAATTCTTTATATAATTTATCCAAATTGTTATTTTTTAAATCTTTTTTAATAATCATATTTTATTTTTACTTATAAAAATTGTTTTAATTGGTAATTTTGTTGTAGCTAATTTAAAAGCTGCTTTAGCTATTTCTTCTGCAACACCAGAAATTTCATAAACAATTCTTCCTGGCTTTACTAAAGCAACCCAATATTCAACATTACCTTTACCTTTACCCATACGTACTTCTAATGGTTTTTTAGTTATTGGTTTATCTGGAAATATTCTTATCCAAATTTTACCTTGTCTTTTCATGACTTTAGTAATAACTCTTCTAGCTGATTCTATTTGTTTAGCTGTTATACGTCCATGACTAATTGATTTCATACCAAAACAACCAAAATTAATATTTGAACTTAAAGTAAGTCCTTTATTACGTCCTTTATGCATTTTGTTAAATTTAGTTCTTTTTGGTTGTAACATGTAATAGTACTTTTTTAATAAATTAATTAATTTATAACGAAATAATTATTGTTTTTTAATTATCTTATTCAAGATTTCACCTTTAAAAATCCACACTTTCACACCTATAATACCATAATTAGTATATGCTTTTGAATTAGCATAATCAATATCTGCACGTAAAGTATGTAAAGGTATACGTCCTTCTTTATACCACTCAGTACGAGCTATTTCAGTACCACCTAATCTACCACTAATTTCTATTTTTATTCCTTTAGCTCCTAACTTCATAGCATTTTGTATGGATCTTTTAATTACTTTACGAAACATAACTCTTTTTTCTAATTGTAAAGAAATATTTTTTGCTACTAATATAGAATTTAATTCAGGTATACGGATTTCGGTAATATTAATTTGGGTTGGTACCCTAGTAATAATTGACAATAATTTACGAATATTTTCAATATCTTCCCCATTTTTACCTATTATTAATCCTGGTCTAGCCGCATGTATGTTAATTCTAATATTTTTAGTTAGTCTTTCTATTATTATATGAGAAACTAAAGCTTTTGATAGTTTTTTATATATAAATTGTCTAACTTTAAAATCATTATCTATATTTTTAGCAAAATCTTTTTTATTAGCATACCAAGTAGAATTCCATAATTTAATAAAACCTAATCTAATAATATTCGGATTAACTTTTTGACCCATTATTTTTCCTAGAATTAATATTTGATAAAATAATTTTAATATGACTAGTTCTTTTTTTTATATAATCAACTTTACCTTTAGCACGTGGCATAATACGTTTTATGGTTGGACCAGACGTAATTAATACTTGTTGTACAATTATATTATTTTTATTAAGATTACGATATTCTGCGTTAGCAATAGCAGATAATAAAGTTTTTTTTATTAATCTAGCTGACTTTTTATTAGTAAATGTTAATATATTTAAAGCATTAATAGCTGTTTTATTTTTTATCAAATCTGCTACTAGACGTAACTTTTGTGAAGAAGATCTAGCATAAAGATATTTAGCAAAAATTATACTCATTAATATTTATCTCTTTTTTAATTTTTTATCAGCAGTATGTCCTCTATATGTTCTAGTTGGAACAAACTCACCTAATTTATGTCCTACCATATCATCAACAATAAAAATTGGTATATGTTGTCTACCATTATGTACTGATATGGTTAAACCAATCATATTAGGAAATATAGTTGATCTACGAGACCAGGTACGAATTGGCATTTTATTATTATTCTGTATTGCTTTTTCTACTTTTTTTAATAAATGAAAATCTATAAATGGTCCTTTTTTTAAAGAACGAGGCATAATACTTAAATTCCTATAAATGTTAACTTGTTAATTATTATAATAATTGTTTATAACAAATTTATTAGTACGTTTATTGTTACGAGTTTTTTTTCCTTTTGTTGATTTTCCCCAAGGAGAAACTGGATGTTTACCAAAATTACGACCTTCACCACCACCATGTGGATGATCAATGGGATTCATTGCAGTTCCACGTACTGTAGGTCTAATATTTCTCCAACGACTAGCCCCAGCTTTTCCTAATGATTTTAACATATGTTCCTCATTACCAACAATTCCTAAAGTAGCACGACAATTATAATTTATTATTCTTAGTTGTCCAGATTTTAATCTTAAAATTACATTTTTTTTATTAAATGACATAATTTGAGCATAAGAACCGGCCGATCTAGCTATTTGCCCGCCTTTATTTAATTTCATCTCTACATTATGGATAATAGATCCAGTTGGTATATTACGCATTGGTAAAGTGTTACCAATTTTAATTGGTACATGATTACCAGATTCTACTAAATCACCAATTTTGATATTTTTTGGACATAAAATATAACGATACTCACCATCATTATATAATATTAATGCTATATTTGCAGATCTATTTGGATCATATTCAATACGTTTAACTTTAGCTATTATATTGTCCTTATTTCTTTTAAAATCAATAACACGGTATTTTTTTTTATGACCACCACCAATATGTCGTACGGTAATACGACCATTATTATTACGACCACCAGAATTATTAATTTTTTTAATTAACTTATTAAAAGATTTTCCTTTATACAACAAAGAGTTAACTAATTTATTAGCATGTCGTCTACCTGGAGATGTAGGGTTAAATTTAACTATTACCATTTTATCCTCTAGAATTATTAATACTATTTATAATACTAATACTCTTATTAGTATTGCTTAATGTAATATAAGATTTTTTCCAGTTACTACGATAATTAATACTATTATTTTTAAGTTTTTTTGATTTTCCTTTAATTATTAAAGTACGTACTTTTATTACCTTCACATTAAATAATTTAGATATAGTGTTTTTTATTTCTAATTTATTAGCATTAATAGAAACTACAAATACTATAGTATTATTTTTTTCAGTGGTAATAGAAGATTTTTCTGATGAATATGGATTACGTAATAGTTGAAATAATCTAGTTTTATTTATCATAAATATTTCTCTTCAATTTTTCTTATTGCATCAATAGTAATAATAATATTATCAGCTTTCATTAAAGAAACTGGATTAATTTGTACAACTTCTATTGCATCCACTTTAATTAGATTACTTGATGATAATAACAAATTTCTATTTAATTTATTTACTATAATTAGTATTTTACCAGAACATATAGAATTTAATTTTTTAGATAAATCTTTAGTTTTAAAGCTATTAATAACAAAATTTTTAAGAATTATTAATCTTTTCTTTCTTAATAATTCAGATAATATACTTTTAATTGCTCCCTTGTACATTTTCTTATTAATTTTAGTAATACCTAAATTTTTTGAATTAGCAGCAAAAGAAACCCCACCAGAACGCCATATTGGACTTCTTATACTACCAGCTCTAGCTCTTCCAGTACCTTTTTGACGCCATGGTTTTTTTCCAGATCCAGAAACTTCAGATCTATTTTTTTGTGATTTTGTACCTTTATGAATACTATTTATGTAATAAGATAAAGATTGATTTATAAGATCTAAATTTAACTTATAATTAAAAACACAATCTAGAACATCAATATGTTCTTTAGTATCATTTAATGCTACTTTCATAAAAGTTCTCTTTTATATTTTATTATTGTGTTTAATTTTGATAGATGGTTTTATTATTACCTGACTACCACTATAACCTGGTATAGAACCTTTAATTAATAATATTTTGTTATTATTGTCAATACCCATTACTAACATATTTTGAATAGTAATTTTTTGATTACCCAGATGACCAGCCATTTTTTTTCCTTTGAAAACTCTACCAGGAGTCTGATTTTGTCCTATTGATCCAGGTACTCTATGAGATAAAGAATTACCATGAGAACTATCTTGAGAACTAAAATTCCAACGTTTTATAGTTCCACAAAAACCTTTACCTTTTGATATACTAGTTACATCAACTTTCTTAATATTATTAAATATATCAATTTTAATTGTTTGACCAATCAGTAAATTTTTAATTATTGTATTATCTTTTAACCTAAATTCATGTAATTTGTAACCATTATTAATACCAGCTTTAATAAAAATTCCAAGTTGTGCTTTATTTAATTTATTTTTTTTGTTATTACTAGTAGTAACCTGAATTGCATCATAACCATCAACATTTTTATTTTTAATTTGTGTTATATAATTATCTTTAATCATTACTACTGTGACAGGTATAGATAAACCATCATTATTAAATATACGCGTCATACCAACTTTATATCCTAATAATCCAATCATTAATTTATAACCTCTAACAATTTAATAAAACATTTAAAATAAATTATTATTCTAATCTAAACTAATTTGTACATCTACCCCAGCAGCTAAATCTAATTTCATAAGAGCATCCACAGTTTTTTCTGTAGGTTCAACAATATCTATTAGTCTTTTATGAGTTCTAATTTCATATTGATCACGAGCATCTTTATCAACATGAGGTGAAATTAATATTGTAAAACGTTCTTTATTTGTTGGTAACGGAATTGGTCCTCTTACTTGTGCTCCAGTACGTTTAGCTGTTTCAACTATTTCTGCAGTAGACTGATCAATTAACTTATGATCAAATGCTTTAAGCTTAATTCTAATTCTTTGATTATTCATAGTAAAATCTTGTTATATTAACGAATATAATTATTAAAAGTAATATATAAACATACAATTAATATAAAGTTTTGAAAAAAGTTAAGAATAATAAAATTTATTTCAAATAATAAATATTAAACTGTATAATAATAGTGGTTATATTAATAATTGTAAAGAATTTTATTTATAATTAATTTTAATTTATTTAAATTATTATCTCAAAATATTAAGATTCATTAAACTTATTAAAAATTGTTATTCTATAAGAAATTTTTAATTATTTATTATGCAATTTTTAAATTGGAAAACTTATGGTACAGGTAATATTAATATAATATTGATACATGGTTGGGGTATAAATTCAAAAATTTGGCTAAATTTAGTAAAAAAATTAAAAAAAGATTTTTGTGTACACTTATTTGATTTACCTGGATATGGTTATAGTAAAGAGATGGATTTGTATACATTGGATCAACTAGTGAATGTAATCATAAATGATATTAATATTAATAATATAATTCTGGTGGGTTGGTCATTAGGTGGATTAATAGCAACTAAAATGGTTTTGATGTATCCAAATATTTTTGAAGGATTAGTATTAGTTTCCTCTTCACCGTGTTTTTGTGCAGATTATAATTGGCCTGGTGTCTCTGACATAGCATTAATTAGTTTTGCTAAAAAACTAAATGATAATTATATTAAAACAATGTTAAGATTTATTTATCTACAAAATATTAATATTAAATTAACAAAAAAAGAAAAATTTAATTTAAGAAATATTTTTTTAAAAGATAGAATACCATCTATAAAAACATTAATGTTTGGTTTAGAGCTACTAAAAAGTACTGATTTAAGAAAATTAATAAATCGTATTAGTATACCACATGTTACTATATACGGTAAACTAGATAATATAGTACCATATAAAATAGCACTCCTAAATAAAAATAATAAAAAAAATACTAATTTTATATTAAAAAATTCAGCACATATGCCATTTATATCAGAAAGTAATAATTTTTATAATATCTTATATAATTTTATTAATAATTTAGATAAAAAAATTTAAAATTAAATTTCAGGTCCAGATTTAATTATTAGTTTGCCCAAATTAGTATCTAAAAATCTATTAAAATTATTTTTTAATAATTTTGCTAATATTTTTGCTTTATATTTCCATACTTCTTTATTTATATAATAATTACGGGGATCTAATAAATTATGATCTAATCCATCTAAAAATTTAGGTACTGATAAATTAAATATTGGTATAATATTTATTAATTTTTTGTTAATATTAAAATTTAATATATTATTTATTATAATTTTAGTTTTTTTTATAGATATGCGATTACCATAATAATCCCAACCAGTATTAACTAAAAATACATTAATATCATTTTTTAATAAGTGATTAGTTAGTAATTTAGTATATACAATTGGGTGTAATGGTAAAAATGGTTCAGAAAAACAAGCTGAAAATGTTGGGATAGGTTTAATTATATTTAATTCTGTATTTGATAATTTTGTAGTAAAACCTGATAAAAAATAATATTGAGATTGTTCTAGTGATAGGATAGATACTAATGGTAGTACTCTAAAATAATCGGCAGTCAAAAATATTATATTTTTAACATTATTTATAAATAATTCAGATTTATTCTTTCTTCTAATATAACTAATTGGAAAGGATACTCTAGTATTTTCTGTATTTTTGTTATCTGAAAAATCTACAAAACCATTATCTAAAACTACTACGTTTTCTAATATAGCATTTTTTTTTATTGCAGAAAATATCTCTGGATTATTAATATTTGTTAGGTTTATAATTTTAGCATAACATCCTCCTTCAAAATTAAACACATGACCATTTTCATTCCAACCATGCTCATCATCACCTATTAAATAATAGTTTTTTACATTAGATAATGTGGTTTTTCCAGTACCTGATAAACCAAAAAATAAAGTTACATCATTATTTTTACTCATATTAGCTGCACAATGCATTGGTAAAACATTACGGGGGGGTAAGAAATAATTCATAATTAAAAATATTCCTTTTTTTATTTCCCCGTTATATAAAGTCCCACCTATAATTTGTATTTTTTCAGTAAAATTAAAAGCAATAAATACTTCTGAATTTAAATTATATTTATTCCACATTATATTTTTGCATCTAGATCCATTTAATATAATAAAATTAGGTTTAAATTTTTCTAAATCTTTTTTATTTGGTATGATAAACATGTTTTTTACAAAATGTGCTTGCCAAGGTATTTCTGTAATAAATCTAATTTTTAATCTATTATTTATATCAGTACCACAAAAAAAATCTATAACAAATATTTTTTTATTATTAAGTTGATTAATAACTAATTTTTTTAAAAAACACCAAGTATTGATATTTATTGGTTTATTATTACCATTATCTGTCCACCAAACTTTATTTTTAGTATTATCATCATATACTATATATTTATCTAGTGGTGATCTACCTGTAAATGGTACTGTATTTATTGAAATAGCTCCATAATTAGTATTTAATACTTTATTTAAATCAGAATAATTAATATTTTGTTCTTCTTTAAGAAGTACAGAAAAATTAGAATTATATAGTATTTTTTTAAATTTCTTAATACCGTATTTTTTTATTTCTTTTTTTAAATTATTAATATTCATTGTATAGATACAATAATTTATTAAAATAAGAGGTATTAACTAATAAAAGATTTATAAATTACTTATATAATAAATATATTCTTAATTAAATTTAATAATCCTTTAAGGTATTATAATACTCTTATTACTTCAGTGTAATAGATAAATTTTTATAAAAGTTATTTTTAGTATATATTAATATTTATGATAAGTAAAAATAGAAATATATTTTTAGTAGGACCAATGTTTTCTGGAAAAACTACTATTGGGTTTTATTTAGCTAAAAAATTAAATATGTTGTTTTTTGATTCTGATTATGAAATACAAAATTTTACTAAAACTAGTATAAGTAAAATTTTTATTAATGGAGAAAATATATTTAGAAAAATTGAAGAAAATGTAATATTAAATTTAATAGAAAGAAATAATATATTACTATCTACTGGAGGTGGTTCTATAGAATCAAAAATTTTACTAAAATATTTACCATTATATGGAAAAATAATTTATTTAAAAACTAGTATTGAATCTCAATTGTTAAGAATAAATAGTTATGTTAATAGACCACTATTAAAATTCAATAGTCCTAAAATTATATTAGAATATTTATCAATTAGACGTAATTATTTATATGAAACAATTTCTGATTTTGTGATTAGTACAGATAAAAGGAATATTAATGATATTGTTAATAATATTATAGAGTTAATTAGTTTATGAAAAAATTACTAAAATATGATTCATGTAATATTTTAATATCAAATAATTTATTTAACAAATTAAACTATAATTTTAGTATTTTAAGAAATAAAAGAATACTAATTATAACAAATAAATTAATTGCATCATTATATTTAAGTAAATTAAAAAAATTACTTTATAATACTACTAATTATTTAGAACATATTATCATACCTGATGGTGAAAGATATAAAACTATGACAACAGTAAATAATATTATTTTGGTACTTTTAAGAAAAAATTATGACAACAATACTATTATTATTTCTTTTGGTGGCGGTATGATAAGTGATATATCTGGTTTTGTCGCCTCAATTTATAAAAGGGGTATTGATATTATTCATATTCCTACTACTTTACTTGCTCAAGTAGATGCTTGTATAGGAAATAAAAATTCTATAAATTACAAGTATGGTAAAAATATGATTGGTACATTTTACAAACCTAAATTAATAATAATTGGATTGAATTTTTTAAATACATTATCAAAGAAAGAAATTTATTCTGGATTATCAGAAGTTATTAAATATGGTATAATAATGGATAAAAATTTCTTTTTTTGGGTAAAAAGAAATATAAAAAATTTAATTTCGTTAAAATTAAAATTTTTATATCAGTGTGTTGCTACTTGTTGTAGACTAAAAGTAGATATAATAAACAAGGATAAAATTGATAATACATCAAGAGTATTATTAAATTTTGGACATACCTTTGGTCATGCAATAGAAAAGTATACTAATTATAATTATTGGTCTCATGGATCAGCAATTGCTGCTGGTATTATTATAGCTACTTATATCTCTTTAAATCTTAATATAATTAAAATTAAACATGCTAAATTAATTAGGTCATTGATAATAAAAGCTAAATTACCTATACTTGGTCCAAAAAATATAAATGTTAATGATTATATTAATATTATAAAGTATGATAAGAAAAATTATATAAATAGTATTAATTTAGTATTACCAGTTAGTATTGGTACGGCAAAAATATTTTATAATGTAGACAAAAAAATAATAATTAAATCTATTTTAGATAGTAAACAGGATTTACTTTCAAAGTTATAAATAAAAAATGAAGAATATATTAATTTCCGCATCTATTATTTCTGCTAATTTTGCTTTTCTTGGTCAAGATATAGAAAATGTAGTGAAAGCAGGAGTAGATTTAATACATTTTGATGTTATGGATAATCACTATGTACCTAATTTGACTATTGGACCATTAGTACTAAAATCATTAAGAAATTACGGTATAACTACTCCAATTGATGTTCATTTAATGGTTAATCCAGTAGAATCATTAATATTAGACTTTGCTAAAGCTGGAGCTAATTATATATCTTTTCACGTAGAAGCAACTAGTCATATAGATAAATTATTACAAATTATTAAAAATTATGGATGTAAAGCAGGATTAGCATTTAATCCAGCTACACCATTATCTTACTTAGAATACGTTATGGATAAAATAGATTTAGTATTAATTATGTCAGTTAATCCAGGATATAGTGATCAATTATTTATACCATCTGTATTAAATAAAATAAAACAACTAAATAATATTATAATGAATAATAATCTGGATACTGATATTGCTGTTGACGGTGGTATAAAATTAAATAATGTAGAAATAATTTCTAAAATGGGAGCAAACATTTTTGTTATTGGGTCAGAAATTTTTAATAGTAATAATTATTTTTTAACTATAAAAAATATTAGATCAAAAATACTAAATAACAATATATAATGTATTTGTAGGCAATATTATTATGATTGATAAAATTTTAATATTAAATTATAAATTTTTATGTTAGTTAAAGATATAGTTTTTAGCGCTATGCAGCCATCAAATAATTTAACAATCGGTAATTATATTGGTGCAATTAAGCAATGGGTAAATATACAAAATACTTATAAGTGTATTTATTGTATAGCTGATCTACATGCTATTACTAATAATAATTTTAATAATTTAAAAACATTATCATTAAATACATTAGCATTATATTTAGCTTGTGGCATTGATCCAGATATAAATATTATTTGCTTACAATCAAAAATAGTTGAACATAGTCAACTACATTGGATACTTAGTTGTTATGTTAACTGGAATAAGTTAAGACATATGACACAATTTAAAAATAGATATATGAAATATAGTCATTTATCAAATAAAATTACAGTTGGATTATTCACTTATCCAATATTAATGACGTCAGATATATTGTTATATCAAACTAAATATGTACCGGTTGGTTACGATCAAAAACAACATTTAGAATTTAGTAGAGAAATAGCAAAAAATTTTAATAAAAAATATGGTAATATTTTCACTATACCTAAACCTATTATAGCAAAAATAAGTAAAATAACATCTTTACTTAATCCTAAGAAAAAAATGTCTAAATCAGATATCAATAATAATAATTATATTTCTTTGCTTGATAAACCAGAATTAGTTACAAAAAAAATTAATAATGCTATTACTGATTCTGATAATCCACCAATTATAAAATATGATTTAAAAAATAAACCTGGGATTTCTAATTTATTAAATATACTATCTGTACTTACTAATATAAGTATAACAAATTTAGAAAAAGATCTTAACAATACTAATTATAGACAACTCAAAAGAATAGTAGCTAACGAAATTAATAATATTCTATTTAAGATACAAAAAAAGTATTTTTCTATTAGAAATAAAGAAAAATATTTAAATAGTATATTAATTAGTGGTAATAGAAAAGCTAAAATTATAGCTAAAAATACTTTAAGTAAAGTATATAAAGTAGTTAGCATAAAGTAGTTAAATAAAAAAAATAGGTAAATAATATGAAAATATTATTAATAGATAATTATGACTCATTTAATTGGAATACATATCATTATATTAAAATGATTGGTATTAGTGATGTTTTAATTTATAAACAGGACGTAATAGATATTACTGATATTAATAATATAAATCCAAACAAAATAATAATCCTTCCAGGACCAGGGTCACCTAGTTCATTAAGTATATCTTCAAAAATAATAAAACATTTTTCTGATACTATACCTATATTAGGAATATGTTTAGGTCATCAAATAATAGGTCAGGTATTTGGAGCAAAAATTATAAAATCAAATTTTATTATGCATGGTAAGCAATCTAATATTATTCATAATAAAAGTAATATATTTTGCAATATAAATAATCCATTTAAAGCTGCAAGATATAATTCACTAACTATTTCTACAGATAACTTACCAGATTATCTATTAATTAATGCTTGGAGTATATATAATAACAATAAAGAAATTATGGCTATTAAACATCGTTACTTACCATTATATGGAATACAATTTCATCCAGAAAGTATTATTAGTGAGTACGGAATAAGGTTATTACATAATTTTATTTATCAAGAATATTAAGAATATATAGTAAAATTATACAGAACTAAATAATTATATATTAAATAAATATTACTTTATTAGCTGGTAGTATAATGATAAATATGTTATAATTATTAGTTACTTAACTATTAAGTAATTTTAAGTTAATATAATTAAAAATATAATAAAATTATCATTAGTTTTTTAAACTAAACAGTTGGTTATATTTATGGTTACTATAAATCAATTAGTGCGTAAAGCAAGATCTACAAAAAATATAAAAAATAATGTTCCAGCTCTGAATCAATGTCCCCAAAAGAGGGGAATATGTACTCGTGTTTATACTACAACTCCAAAAAAACCTAATTCTGCTTTACGGAAAGTATGTCGTGTAAAATTAACTAATGGTTTTGAAGTTACTTCATATATAGGTGGGGAAGGTCATAATTTACAAGAACATTCAGTTGTTCTTATTAGAGGTGGTAGAGTAAAAGATTTACCAGGAGTAAGATATCATACTGTAAGAGGAGCATTAGATTTTTCGGGAGTTAAAAATCGAAAAAAGGGTAGATCAAAATATGGTACTAAGAAAAACTAATTATAATTTATTTAATATATAAAATTTAAACGTAGTTTATTTATAATAATAGGTAATTAAATGTCTAGAAGGCGTTCAAATAATAAGCGTATTATATTACCAGATCATAGGTTTAATTCTTTAGTTTTAGCAAAATTTATTAATATTATTATGAAAAATGGCAAAAAATCTGTTGCAGAAAAAATATTATACAGTGCTATAGACATATTATTAAAAAAAATTAATAAAAAACCAATAGAAATATTAGAATCAGCATTATCTAATGTACGACCAGTTGTTGAAATAAAGTCTAGAAGAGTTGGAGGATCCACTTATCAAATTCCAGTAGAAGTTAATACAAATAGAAGAAATACGTTAGCAATGCGCTGGATAGTTATTGCTGCCCGTAAACGTAAAGATAAATCTATGATTGTTCGTTTGGCTAATGAATTATTTGATGCTATTAACAATAAAGGATTAGCAATAAAAAAACGAGAAGATACACATCGTATGGCAGAAGCGAATAAAGCTTTTGCTCATTATAGATGGTAATAATATACTTTATTATTTAAAAGAGGAATTCATATGAGTCGTATTACACCTATTACTAAATATCGTAATATTGGTATAAGTGCACATATTGATGCAGGAAAAACTACTACTACTGAAAGAATTCTATTTTACACTGGTGTTAATCATAAAATTGGAGAAGTTCATCATGGTGATGCTACTATGGATTGGATGATACAAGAACAAGAACGAGGTATAACAATTACCTCAGCAGCAACAACTTGTTTTTGGTCTGGCGTATACAATCAATTTGATATGCATAGAATTAATATTATTGATACTCCTGGACATGTTGATTTTACAGTAGAAGTAGAACGATCAATGAGAATACTAGATGGTGCTGTTATGATTTATTGTGCTGTCGGTGGGGTACAACCCCAATCTGAGACAGTATGGAGACAAGTTAATAAATATAAAGTACCTAGAATTGCATTTATAAATAAAATGGATCGTATTGGAGCTGATTATTTAAAGGTAATAGAACAATTAAAAAATAAATTAAATGCTAATCCAGTACCTATTCAATTAGCTATAGGAAAAGAAAATAATTTTACTGGAATAATAGATTTAATAAAAATGAAAGCAATTATTTGGAAAGATAAAGATTATGGAATTAAATATAACATCACAGATATACCTAAAGAATTATTTGAATTATCACATTCGTTTCATTTAAAATTATTAGAATCTGCAGCGGAAAGTTCAGAAAAATTAATGGATAAATATTTATCTCATGGTTATCTTGATGAAGATGAAATTAAACAAGCATTACGTTTTAGATCATTAAATAATGAAATTACTATAGTTACTTGTGGTTCTGCTTTTAAAAATAAGGGTATTCAGACTATGTTAGATGCAATAGTTGATTATTTACCATCCCCTAATGATATTAAAAACATCAATGGAGTGCTTATGGATAAGGAAACTAGTACTTTTCGTCTTCCAAAAGACAATGAACCATTTTCCGCATTAGCATTTAAAATAGCTAATGATCAGTTTGTAGGTAATTTAACATTTTTTAGAGTATATTCTGGAGTTATCAAATCTGGTCATGTATTACTTAACTCAACAAAAAATAAACAAGAAAGACTTGGTCGTATTGTACAAATGCATGCCAATAAGAGAGAAGAAATAAAAGAAGTTAGAGCAGGTGATATTGCTGCAGCAATAGGATTAAAAAATATTTCTACTGGAGATACATTATGTAATCCAAATTATCCAATTATTTTAGAAAATATAGAATTTCCTGAACCAGTCATATCTTTATCATTAGAACCAAAAACTAAAGTTGATCAAGAAAAAATGAGTTCTGCTTTAATTCGTCTTACACAAGAAGACCCATCTTTTAAATTTTGTATTGATCATGAATCTGGTCAAACTATTATTTCTGGTATGGGTGAATTACATTTAGAAATTTTAGTTGATCGTATGTATCGTGAATTTGATGTACATGCTAATATTGGTAAACCTCAGGTCTCATATAGGGAAACTATAAAAAAAATGGTTAAGCAAGAGGGTAAATTTATTCGTCAATCTGGAGGTAGAGGTCAATTTGGTCATGTTTGGTTACGTATTGAACCAATTAAATCTAAAGAAAAAAATTATGAATTTGTAAATGAAATAGTTGGCGGAGTAATTCCTAAAGAATATATTCCAGCTATAGATAAAGGTGTACGTGAACAAATGAGTAGTGGTATTCTTGCTGGTTATCCAATTGTTAATATTAAAGTAACTGTTTTTGATGGATCGTATCATGAAGTTGATTCATCAGAAATAGCATTTAAAATAGCTAGTGCTATAGCTTTTAAAGAAGCTTTTATGAAAGCACAACCAATATTACTTGAGCCAATTATGAATATAGAAGTTATTACACCAGAAAATTATATGGGTGATCTTATTGGAGATTTAAATAGACGTAGAGGAATTATTAATAGCATAGATGATTTAAATAATAATAAAATTATATATGCTAAAGTTCCACTTGCGGAAATGTTTGGTTATGCTACATCTTTACGTTCACAAACACAAGGTAGAGCGTCATACTCTATGGAATTTTTTAAATACCAAGAAACACCAAGTAAAATTACTAAGACTATAATAGAAAATCGTAGTAAATAAATATGTATTTTATTTTTGTTTAATTATATTTTAATAACTTTAATTTAAGGAATTAGTCGTGTCTAAAGAAAAATTTTGTCGAAATAAACCACATATTAATGTTGGTACAATAGGTCATGTAGACCATGGTAAGACTACTCTAACATCTGCTATAACTACTGTTTTATCTAAAATATATGGTGGTACAGCTCGTGCTTTCGAACAAATTGATAATGCTCCAGAAGAAAAAGCAAGGGGTATTACTATTAATACTTCTCATGTAGAATATGATACAAGAATTAGACATTATGCTCATGTTGATTGTCCTGGTCATGCTGATTATGTAAAAAATATGATTACTGGAGCAGCTCAAATGGATGGAGCTATTTTAGTAGTTGCAGCTACAGATGGTCCTATGCCTCAAACAAGAGAACATATTCTATTAAGTAGACAAGTAGGAGTACCTTATATAGTTGTATTTATGAATAAATGTGATATGGTAGAAGATAATGAATTGTTAGAGTTAGTAGAAATGGAAGTTAGAGAATTATTATCACAGTATGATTTTCCTGGTGATAATACTCCAATTATTAGAGGTTCCGCTTTAAAAGCCTTAGAAGGCGATAGTGTATGGACAGATAAAATTATAGAATTAGCTAATACTTTAGATAATTATATTCCTCAACCTAAAAGAGATATAGATAAACCATTTTTATTACCTATAGAAGATGTGTTTTCTATTTCTGGTAGAGGTACAGTAGTAACTGGACGTGTAGAACAAGGAATAATTAAAATTGGTGAAGAAGTAGAAATAGTTGGTATTAGAAAAACTACTAGTACAGTTTGTACTGGAGTAGAAATGTTCCGTAAATTATTAGATGAAGGACGTGCAGGAGAAAATATAGGAGTACTATTAAGAGGAACTAAACGTGAAGAAGTAGAACGTGGACAAGTATTATCAAAACCAGGATCTATTAAGCCATATACAAAATTTGAAGCAGAAGTATATATTTTGAATAAAAATGAAGGTGGAAGACATACCCCATTTTTTCATGGTTATAAACCTCAATTCTACTTTAGAACTACTGATGTTACTGGAAGTATTGAATTATCTAATGATGTAGAAATGGTTATGCCTGGTGATAATATAAAAATGATTGTAGATTTAATTTCTCCTATAGCTATGACTAACGGTTTAAGATTTGCAATTCGTGAAGGTGGTCGTACAGTTGGAGCTGGAGTAGTTAC
>JAOBJR010000097.1 GCA_025728395.1 Candidatus Lightella neohaematopini | reverse complement strand
GCAAACGATCAGAAAACTTTCTTTTTATTAAAATTTCTGCCTGTGTGATATTTCCCCCAGTTGACAGATAGTATCTACTTAAATTATTAACACGCCACTTAATATAAGAATCAATAATTAAATCCTTTTTTTCCATAGTTACAAAACGATCAGCTTGATTTTCCGTAGTATTAATTCTTGTATCAATAACTTTTACATCTTCAATAAATGGTATTTTCCAATGTATTCCTGGATTGTAAACTAATGGGTTATTATTGTTAGCACGAACAACTTTACCAAAACGTAAAACTATTCCATTTTGTCCTTCCTGTACAAAGAACAATGATGAGTAAATAAATGTTACTAACAATAGTGTAATTATAATAATACTTTTATACATTTATACAAATAACGATTTTTTTATCTATTTAATTTATCATTTATATTATTTTTTATTTATTTTATCATTAAGATATGAATTGTTATAATTAGTATTATGTTCTATATCAAAAATTTTATTTAATGACAATAGTATATTACTACAATTAGTATTACTTACTAATACTTTTTTTGTATCTTTAAAAATTTTTTCTAAAGTATCTAAATATAGTCTTTTTTTAGTAATTTCAGGGAAAACTTTATATTCAGATAAAAGTTTATTAAATTTTAAAACTTCTCCTTGAGCTGTCAATATCTTTTTTATACTGTAGGATCGTCCTTCTTCAAGAATTCTTTGTGCTTGTCCATAAGCATGAGGTTGCACTTCATTAGCGTACGCTTCTGCCTCACGAATATATTGTTGTTCATTTTCTCTAGCAGCAATAGCATCATCAAAAGCTTCTTTTACCTCTTCTGGTGGACGAGCTGTTTGAAAATTTACGTCTAAAACAGTAATACCCATATTGTATGGTTTAATAGTATTTTCAATAGTTTTATAAGTGTCATTACGTATTAATGTTCTTCCTTCAGTTAAAATACGATCCATATCGTATTTTCCAATTACTTCGCGTAGAGCACTATCTGTAGCTTGTTTTAAGCTATCATCTGCATTAACAACACTAAATAAATATAATTTTGGATTAGTAATTTTATATTGCACATTCATTTCAACACGAACTACATTTTCATCTGCTGTTAACATAATGCCTGATGCTACTAGTTCTTTAACTGATTCTACATTAATAGTAATTAATTTATCTATGAATGTTGGTTTCCAATTTAATCCTGGATAAACAATATGATTAAATTTACCTAAACGTAAAATTAATCCTCTTTCAGCTTCTTTAATAGTATAAAAACCACTAAAAAACCAAACAGTAATACATAATATAATAAATAGAATCAAAAACTTATTACCAATAGATTTTTTCATTGGTTTTAAACTAAAAACTTTATTTATCTTTCTAAAAAGATTAATAAACATTTCATCTAAATTTGGAGGTTCTTTTTCATAATTATTTCGTTTTTCCCATTTTTGATTATTTTTATTCCAAAAATTATTATTGTAGTTTTTCTTTAAAATATTTTTTAAAAACATAATAACTCCGTTTACTTTTATATAAATTTTTTGTAATTACACTAATTAGAATTTTATTCTAGTAAGAAATAATTTTAATTAAATCTTTAATTGATTTATCGTAGTTATTACTATTTAACCAATACATATCATTAATGTAACTATTATTAATCCAATTAATTTGTTTTTTAGCCAATTGCCGAGTAGCAGTTATTGATTGTTGAATCATATCTTTGTAGCTAATTTTACCAATAATGTACAATAGCATTTGTTTGTATCCGATACATTTAGAAGATGGCATATCAAATCTTAATTTATTGTTAATAAATAATGTATTTACTTCATTTTCAAAACCTAAAGATAACATTTTATAAAAACGATATTTAATACGCTTATCTAATATAGATTTACTGTCTGGCATTAAACAAAATTTATATATTTTATAAGGTAATTTTATTAGTTTTTGCTTATTAGTTAACTCATAAATAGTTTTTTTGGATAGTAAAAATACTTCTATGGAACGGGTTAGTCTCTGAATATCATTATTGTTAATATTATTAGTAATAGTGAAATTAATTTTATTAAATAAATAATTTACTAATCCAAAACCAAAATTTTTTATTAAATTATTAATATGTCTTCTTAAAAAGAAATTACTCTTTGGTAATAATGGAAGCCCGTTAATTAATGTTTTAAAATAAAACATGCTACCACCAACAAGTAATGGTATGCGATTATTTTTCAATATATAATTTATTTCTTTAGTTGCATCATAATAAAAATCACCAACTGAATATAACTCATCAGGATTACATATATCAATTAATTTATGAGGTACTTTATTTAATATTTTTTTTGGTGGCTTTGCTGTCCCTATATCCATTCCTTTATATATTAAAGTTGAATCAACACTAATAATATCTATAGGAATATAGTTTCTTAATTTAATCACAAATTTACTTTTACCAGAAGCAGTTGGGCCCATTATTATAATAATATACGGATATCTATTTTTTTTTATTATATTAATCATATTAATTAAATTAAACTAACTAAATTAACAAATAAGTTATATTTTATTAAATCGATAATAATTTTATTTTGTAATACTATTATTTACTAAAAATATGTATGAATTATATTTACTTAATACATAAGTAATACGAACATAATAACTATACTTGTATATCAACTTAGAGTACTAATTCAAACACAGTAAAAAATACTATGTATATGTATACTAAAATTAATTAAAATTAACTATGAAATAGTTACCTAAAATTATTATTTTTTACATAAATTAATAACATGTTAACTAATTAATTTAAGTAAATTTATGTTATTATAGGATACATATCTTTTGTATACTAAAAGTATCTTATAAAACAATACAAATTTAATTATGTATAAGTAAAATAATAATCTTCTACTTAAAAAGTATATAATAATACTGTTAATTATTAGCAGGGTAAAAATAACATAAAATAATTATTTTGTAATTTGTTTTATTTAATTAATTTAAAATTTTAATTATTATTAAAATCTTTTATTTGTATTTAATAATCTAATAGTTAAACATTATATAATATTATTTATTATAGTAAACTTATATGTTATATTATTTTCTGGGGAAAGGTATGAAAGTTAAACTTGAAGCAAAATCTAAACTACCAACACAATGGGGTAATTTTTTATTATTTGGGTTTGAAGAAGTTTTAACTAAAAAAAATCATATAGCATTAATTTACGGTAATATTAAACATGACTCAATATTAACAAGAATTCATTCAGAATGTTTAACTGGAGATGCATTATTTAGTCTAAGATGTGATTGTGGTTTTCAATTAAAATCTGCAATTATTCAAATTGTTAAAGAAGGTAACGGGATACTAATATATCATAGACAAGAAGGAAGAAATATTGGTTTAATTAATAAAATTCGTGCGTATTCGTTACAAGATAATGGTGCTGATACTGTAGAAGCTAATAATAAATTAGGATTTGCTGCTGATGAAAGAGATTTTTCTCTGTGTGCTGACATACTAAAAATACTTGGAATAAAAAAAATAAAATTACTTACTAATAATCCAAAAAAAATAGAAATTTTATTAAAATTTGGAATTAGTATTACTGAAAGAGTACCACTTATTGTAGGACGTAACATAAATAATGCCCACTATTTAGATACTAAAGCAAATAAAATGGGCCATATGTTATAATTTTATAAATAATTTAAAATTATATCTTAATTTTATTAGTTAATATAATTGAGAAGATATAATATAATTTTATTTAAGTAGTTTATTTTATGTATAATATGTAAAATAAAATCATTACTTTACTGATAGTAATATTTTGTTGTATCTATAAGTAATAATTAATACTAGTAGGAATATTAATGTCAATTAACATATTACGTAATATTTATTTTGATGTAACTAATTTTATACGTAATCAATTTTATAATATTATGATGTTGGTACTAATAGTATCAATAATTAATACATTAATTAATCATACATTAATTTCCTTTAATGAAAAATTATTATTAAATAACATTATTATCGAGCACGGTAACTTAAATTTAAATCAATTTATACAACAATTATCCTCAGAACAACAACATTTACTTTTAAAAGTATCTATCATTAATACTATAACTAATTTAATAAATAATATTCTTATAATTAGTGGTATGTTAATAATGATAGATATTTTAAAATATACTAAAAAAGAACAAATAGTAAAAATATTAATTTTTTTTCTGACAAAAAAATTACCAAGGTTATCTATTTTAATTTTTTTATTAACTATAATTATCCAATTTGGACTATTATTATTAGTTATACCTGGTGTTATATTAACAATATTATTAAGTTTTTCTCCAATAATATTATTCACTAATCAAGTCAGTATAAGTAAATCAATATATAACAGTATTATTTTTGGTATAAATAATTTTAAACTAGTATATCCAATAATACTTTTGTGGCTTATAATAAAAATGGTATTATTAATAATAATAACTAAATTATTTTTTATCACTCCACTAGCTACTAATATAATATTAAATAGTGTAAATAATTTACTATTGTCAATATTAACTATTTATATAGTTAGATTATATCTATTTATAAATAAATAATATTTTTACTATTTTTTTAGTGGTAACTAATTAATCATGTCTTATCTATATGTATATTTATCTATAAAATTATGTATATTAGTTTTTTAAGATATTATATAAATAATTTGATATGATAATTTTTATTATAAAAAATTGGTTTTTAATTATAATATATTGGATATTTATAATTTTTATTTCCATAAGAATTATATTATATAATCACGATGTATCTTCTACTATAGCTTGGATAATGATAATTCATATGTTACCAATTATTGGTATAATCATGTATTTATTATTTGGTGAAATTAACATTAGTAAGATAAAAATTAATAGAGGAAAAAAATTATTAATGCCAGTATATTATTGGCTTAATAAATTTAATAATAAGTATAGAAAGTATTTGGGTAATAACAGCAGTAAAACTGCAAGATCACTATTTCAATTATATAAACATCAACATAGGGTAAATGAAGTTAAAGTAAAAAAAATAAAATTATTCACTGATAGTAATGATACTATAATAAGTATTATTAATGATATTAATTTAGCTAAAAATAATATAGATATTATTTTTTATATATGGAATACTGATGGGTTAATAAAAAAAGTAATACAGGCATTAATTATAGCTGCTAAAAGAGGGGTTAATTGTAGAATAATCTTAGATTCAGTCGGTAGTCTGAAGTTTTTTCGTAGTGATTATCATAAAAAATTACGTACAGCTGGTATTACTATAGTAGAAGCTTTTAAAATTAGTATCCTACATATTTTTATTAATAGAATAGATATTCGTCAACATAAGAAAGTAATTATTATCGATAATAATATTACTTATACTGGTAGTATGAATATGATAGATCCTAACTATTATAAGTCTAACTTAGGTAAGTTAGTTGATATTATGGTTAGAATGGAAGGATGTATAGCTAATATTATGAGTATAATATTTTCTTGCGAATGGAAAATAGAAACTAATGAATTAATTTTACCATCATTTCCAAAAAAAATTTCAGATATATTATATAATAGCGCTATAGTACAAGTAATATCTTCTAATTTAATTCTTTCTAAGAATATTATTAATCAAGTATTGGTAACTTCTATTTACGCAGCCCGTAAAAAATTAGTTATAACAACACCTTATCTAATACCAAGTAATGATCTTCTCAAAGCAATTTGTAATGCAGCTAATAGAGGAGTAAAAGTAGACATTATTATACCAATTAAAAGTGATTCTATTTTAGTAAATTGGGCAAGTAGAGTATTTTTTACCGAATTATTAGATGCTGGAGTTAAGATTAATCAATTTAAAGGTGGTTTTTTACATACTAAAAGTATAATTATTGATAACAACATAAGCATAGTAGGTACAGTAAATTTAGATATCAGAAGTTTAAAATTAAATTCAGAATTAATACTAATTATTGATGATAATAAATTTAATAAACAATTACTAAAAATACAGAAAACATATATAACAAATTCTTTTTTAATTAAAACATCAGAATGGATAAATAGACCATTTTGGAAACGTATTATAGAAAAATTATTTTATCTTTTTAGTCCATTATTATAGAATTAGATAATATATTTATTAAAAAAGATAAAAATAATTAATTAACTTTATATTTACAAAATATTTTTAGCATTTATAATTTAAATTATTTATATTATGTAGTAAAGTTTATTATGTTACTGTATGGTGGGGTTCCCGAGTGGCTAAAGGGAGCAGACTGTAAATCTGTCGTCTTTGACTTCGAAGGTTCGAATCCTTCCCCCACTAAAATTTTATAAATAACTACTTTAATTAAGTTATTTAATATTTAGTGTTATTCACTAGTTCTAACTTTTAAATATAAATTAATAATATTAAGATGCATATATTAAGATTAATATTTGTTTTTCCTGTTAAAATTATTTGGAATATATTAAATTTTATTAGAAATTTTTTATATAATATTTTTATTTTATTTCTAATTATTATCGGAATAATAACATACTGTAATACTAATAATTTATTTTTAAGTAAATATAAAGGAGCACTAGTTGTCAATTTAAAAGGAGATATTATTGATAAACCAATAAATACTAGTAGTTCTAATAGTATTAGAAATGTTATTTTTAGTAACAAAAACCTTAATTCTTTATATGATATTGCAAATATCATACGTAAAGCAAAGCAAGATAATAATATTAGTGGTTTAGTATTAGATTTAGATAATTTAGTTAATATTGATTTAGTATCTTTAAGATATTTAGGTAAAATTTTAAAAGAATTTTCTAGTATAGGAAAGCCAATATACGCAATTGGTAATAGTTATAATCAAATACAGTATTATCTTGCTAGTTTTGCAAATAAAATTTATTTAATTAATGGTGGTTTTGTTAGTATTCATGGTATTTCTATGAACAATTACTACTATAAATCATTACTTAATAAAATAAAAGTTAATAGCTATATATTTAGAGTAGGTAAATATAAATCAGCTGTAGAACCATTCTTTAGAGATAATATGTCAAATGATACTAAAAATGTTAATAAAGATTTGATTAATAAAATTTGGAATGTTTATTTAAATGATATAATAAGTAATAGACATATTAGTAAAAAACAAATATATCCTAGCATAATTAGTACTGTATTAGAATTAGAAAAAGATAACGATTTGTCTAAATTTGCATTAAAGCATAAACTAGTAGACGATATTTTATCATATAATAAATTTGAAAAATTAATGATTAATATTTTTGGTTATGATAAAAAAAATAAAACTTATAATTGTGTTAGTATATATAATTATCATATAAATAACAAGATAACCAAAATAAATAATAAGATTGCAATAATTTTTATTAATAGTATTTTAATTGATGATAAAATATCATCTTATAACAATATAATTAAATATATTAATTGTGCTCGTCTAGATGATAATGTAAAATCAATATTATTAAGAATAAATAGTCCTGGAGGTAGTGTTTATATATCAGAATTAATTAGAACTGCATTAGAACGAGTACATACTACTACTAATAAACCAATTATTGTTTCTATGGGAAATATTGATGCTTCTGGTGGCTATTGGATATCTACAGCTGCTGATTATATTATTGCTGATTCTAGTACTATAACCGGGTCTATTGGTGTTTTTAGTGTAATTAATACTATAGAAAATTTATTAGATTATGTTGGAATACATAGAGATGGTGTATCAAATTCTCCACTAGCTGACATATCAATAAATAAAAAATTACCATTAGAAATAGTTAAATTAATAAGAATTAACACACAATTTATATATGATAAATTTATTAATTTGGTAGCTAAATCAAGACATAAATCACTAAATGAAATTAATAATATTAGTCAAGGACGTGTGTGGTGCGGATACGATGCTATGAAATATGGATTAGTAGATCAAATAGGAGATTTTGATGATGCTATTAATAAAGCAGCTAGTTTAGCAAAAATAAATGAGTTTCAATTAAAATGGTTTACTAATGATAATATTAGCTTAATTAATATACTATCTAATAGTATATATGATATATTTACGAAAATCATGACGAAATATTTATCAGATTATATTATTACAAATAATGTTATTATAAATCATAATATAAAAATTAATAAAAAATACTATGCTTTATGTTTACAGTATAACTATTCTATAATATAATAAAATAATTATGAGCATTAGTTAGGTTAGTTTTTTTTATTTAATTGTTAAAAATATGAATAATATTAGAATTGGCATTAATGGTTTTGGTAGAATTGGTAGAACGTTGTTTCGTTTGTTACAAGATGTAAGTAATATAGAAGTTGTACTAATTAATGATATAGTGGATATCAATCGTATTGCATATGTAATTAAATATGATTCTAACCATGGTATATTTAAAAATAATATTAAAATTATTAGTAGTAATATTTTAAATATTAATAACAAAAATATTTTTTGTTACCAATACTCTGATCCATCAGAAATACCTTGGTATAAGTATGATATTGATTTTGTTATAGAATCTACTGGATTATTTTTAACTCAAAAAGATGCTTATAAACATATAATATCTGGTGCAGATAATGTAATTATTACTAGTCCTCCTAAAGATGATACTCCTATGTTTATAATGGGGGTAAATAATATATTGTATAAGAATAATAATAAGGTTATATCAAATTCTTCTTGTACATCTCATTGTGTTATACCAATACTAAAATTGGTAAATGATAATTTTAATATAAAACAGATTATGATAACTACTATAAATTCTGCTACTGCTAGTCAAAATGTTATTGATGGTTATTCATATAAAAGTTTTTGTGATGGTAGAAGTGTATTACAAAATATTATTCCTTCTTTCACTAATGTTGTACAAACAGCAAGTAAAATCATACCAGAGTTAATGAATAGGATACATGGAATATCATTTCGTGTTCCTACTCCTCAAGTATCACTAGCTGATATAAATATATCATTAGACGACAATATATCTTACAAAGATATTTATAATATTATTCATAAGGAATCTAATTCTAATTTAAAAAATATCTTAGGTTATATAAACGATGATGTTACTTCTATAGATATCAAGGGAAGTACTTTAGTATCTATTTTTGATACAAAAAACAGCACTGTAAAAAATAAAATTTGTAAATTAATATCCTGGTATGATAATGAAACTGGTTATTCTTACTCATTAATTAATTTAATTAAATATATTAAAAAAATTAATTAATTTATTCCCATTCTATAGTAGATGGTGGTTTATCAGAAATATCATATACTACTCTTGATATTTCGCTGATTTCATTAATAATCCTATTAGATATTTTATGTAACAAATTGTAAGGTATTTTTACCCACCTAGCTGTCATAAAATTACTAGTATTTATTGCACGTAATGCTAATACTAGATCATGTCTACGACAATCACCTATAATACCAACTGATTTAATTGGTAATAATATAGTAAATGCTTGATCAATTCTATAATAGAAATTATTATTTTTTAATTCTTCAATAAATATATTATCTGCCAATCTTAATAACTTACATAAATTATCATTAACTTCTCCTATAATACGTATAGCTAATCCAGGACCAGGAAATGGATAACGATATAAAATATTATGTGGCAAATTCATTTTTAATCCTAATTCACGTACTTCATCTTTAAATAATTTTTTTATTGGTTCTAATAACTTTAAACTAATATTATTTGGTAGACCACCAACATTATGATGAGATTTAATTTTATTTTTGGATTCAATAACATCTGAATAAATTGTACCTTGAGCAAACCATTTAACATTATTAAAATTAGTTGCTTGTTCTAAAAATATATCCACAAATAACTTTCCAATAATTTTACGTTTTTTCTCTGCGTCAATAATATTAGATAGAGCACTAAAAAATTTATCTTTTGCATTAATAAAAATTGTGTTTAAATTAAAATCTTTACTTAGTTGTACTACTAATTTAGATTCATTTAATCTAAGTAAACCATTATCGATAAATATACAAATTAATCTTTTTCCAATAATATTATTTATTATAATAGCTGTTACTAATGAATCTATTCCACCAGATAATCCTAAAATTACTTTATCATTACTTTTTACTAAGTTACTAATACTATTGATAATGGTAGTGTTAATATTATTAATATTCCAATTAGGAATACAGTTACATATATTAAATACAAATCTTTTAATTAAGTTAATACCACATTTAGTATGTGATACTTCTGGATGAAATTGTAATCCATATATTTTGTCTTTTTCGTTTGCGATAATAGCATTTTGACATTTATCATTACCAGCAACAACAATAAAATCATCTGGAATTTTAGTAACAACATCATTATGACTCATCCAAACATCTAAAAATATACAACCATTACTATTAATCCTATCGTAAATATTATTTGTTAAATTACTATGTTTTTTAATTATAATACGAGATAATCCAAATTCTCGACAACTAATAATGTTTTCTACAACTCCTCCTAACATTTTAACTATAAGTTGCATACCATAACATATTCCTAGTATCGGTATATTAATATTCAAAATTTTATTAGATAATATTGGTCCATTATTTAGTACACTATGTGAACTACCAGATAAAATAATACCTCTAGGATTAATATTACGTATTTTATTTACAGATATATTATTATAATTATGCACTTCACAATATACTCTTAATTTTCTTAATATCTTAAATATCAACATAGTATATTGAGAATTAAAATCAACTATAATAATGCAATTATTATTTTTCATATTTTTAATTAAATTATTATATTAATATATCGTAATAAATAATGATAATATTTTACTATAATACCATAATACAGTTATAATAACGTATTAGTTTTTATATAAGATTAAATAATTATAATTAAAATATACTTATAAAAATGTCTAAGTTAGTAGATATAGTATTAGTAGGTAGTGGTATTATTAGTACATCGCTAGCTATGTTAATTCATATATTAGAACCAGAATGGGTGATACATATGTATGAAAAATTACCTGATGTAGCATGTGAAAGTACAAATGTATGGCATAATTCTGGTACAGGACACGCTGGTTATTGTGAATTAAATTATACTCCTAAATTATCTAATAATAGTATTGATATTTCAAATGCACTAAAAATTAATAAATTATTTAATATATCAATAAAATTTTGGTCATTCTTAGCTAAGAATAATATAATAAATTATCATAGTGTAATTCATAGTATCCCACATATTAGTTTTGTTATAGGTGATAGTAATGTTAATTTTTTATATAAAAGATTTAGTAAATTAGTTAAATATACATCATTTAATAATATGCAATATTCTAATAAATTTAATGAACTAAGTAAATGGATTCCATTAATAATGGATGGTAGAAATAAATCACAAAAAGTTGCTGCAACAAAAATAATGAATGGAACTGATATTAATTTTAGTGAAATTACTAAACAAATATTAACTTTTCTAAGAAAAAAAAATAATTTTCACTTACATTTAAAACATGATGTAATTAATATTATAAATAAAAATTATTATTGGAATATTTATATTAAAAATAATAATTTTAATTATACCTATGTAACTTCTACCAAATATGTATTTATTGGTTGTGGTGGAGCTACATTACCTTTATTGCAAAAAGCAAATATAATAAATAAAAATAATTATGCAAGTTTTCCTATTGGTAGTCAGTTTTTATTAAGTACAAACTATAACATTATTAATCAACATTGGGCAAAAGTGTATAGCACAACAATAAATAATTGTATTCCTATATCAACCCCTCATATGGACGCAAGAATAATTAATGGAAAAAAATTTCTATTATTTGGTCCATTTGCTATATTAAGTACTAAATTTCTTAAAAATGGTTCTTATCTTGATTGGTTCAAATCAATTAAAATAAATAATATTAAATTAATTTTAAAAACAGGAATTAATAATATTCATCTAATAAAGTACTTACTGAATCAATCTCTAATGTCAAAATCTAATAAAATTAATCTATTAAAGTATTATTATCCTAAAGTTAATCCTAATGATTGGAACCTTATTAAAGCTGGACAAAGAGTTCAAATTATAAAGAATAATGTTAATTATAGTGAGTTAATATTTGGAAATGAAATAGTTTATTCATCAAATTATTCATTAACAGCCGTATTAGGAGCTTCTCCAGGAGCATCGACTTCAGTATCTTTAGTATTAAAATTATTAAAAATAATGTTTAGAAAATATAATTTTTATCAAAGTAACTGGAAAAATAAACTAAAATCAACTTTATTATTATAGTATTTTCTACTTATTATCAATAATCTTAATATAAATAGAAGATCCAAAAATATTTAGAGTATGTTGAAAATAATTTATTAAATATCTTTTATAAGATTTTTTTAGATAAGATATACGTATTCCATGTATATTAATAATTATAGGATTATAATTACTAATATAAGCATATTTTAATTTTATTAATTTATTTTTATAGATTGGAGGATATTTTTTAATTGCATCATGTAATATATTATTAATATATTTTGTTTTAAATTTTAAATTATTTGATTTATTAATCTTATTAATAATATTAAATAAATTACCAAATTGTTGATCATATAATGCAGAAATAAATACAATTTTGATAAATTTAATAAAATTTAATTGATTAATAACATTAAATTTAATTTCATTTAAATTTTTATAATAGAGATCACATTTGTTAATAACAATTACTACAGGTATATTTTTTTTTACTATTAATCTAATTAAAGATAAATCGTAATGACTAATTTTTTTATCTGTTAAACAGATAACATATAATATTATGTTTGTATATTTAATACAATTAAATACAATCTTAGTTATATTAGTAATATTTACATATTTTTTTTTATTTCTAGGAAAAAAATTACTTTTATTTACTCCTACACTATCAGTAATTTCATAATTAAAATTATTATATATAATATTACTAGTAATATTATTTCTTGTTGTTCCTGACTTACTAGATACCAAAACACGATATCTATTTAAAAATTTATTTACTAATGTGGATTTACCAACATTAGATTGCCCAAAAATAAATATTTTAATTTTATTAATATTACTATTAGTATTTATATGCGTTGTTAGTTTACTTTTATATTTATTAGACATTAATACTAATAATGACATTAATTGTTGTATACTATTATTAATAGCAGATACTTTACATAATATACTACTAACACCTAAAGAATAAAATTTATTTACTATAGTATCACTATTGATAATATCAATTTTATTAACTACTATTATTACTTCTTTTTTAAGAGATTTAATTATTTTAGCAATATAAATATCATCATTAGTTATTTCTGTTGTTCCATCGACAATAAACAAAATTATTGTAGTACATCTTAGTAAAGATATTGATTGTTGCGTAATTTTATATTCTAAACTATTAATATTATTGGTATTATATATACCACCAGTATCTACTATCATAGTAGTAATGTTATTAATCTTAATATAACCACAAATATAATCACTAGTAAAACCTGCATAGTTATTAACTAATGATAATTTTTTGTTCATTAAAATATTAAATAATGTAGACTTACCAACATTACCACGACCTATTAAAGTTATCATATATGATAATTTAAAATTAAATTATTTTAATACTTAAAATTAGTAACAATACTAATGATTTGATTATTAAATAATATAAGAAAATTATTTTTTTTAAGCAATAATATTTTATTAATATTAAAATTTTTTATTTTTATACAATAAACTACACTATTTTTTAGTATATCAAATATATAAATAAAATCCCGAGAATTACCAATTATTAAATAATATTTACACATTAAAAATATAGTCGTATTATGTAAGTTTATTTTTTTTTGTAACCAAATAATATTACCATTCAATATATTTATTGATATTAAATTATATTGATCATCAATACAATAAATATGATTATTATAATATAACAAATTACTTATTACATAAATTTTAATAAGCCATAATATTTTTCCAGAATATAAATCTAATGCCATTAAATGATTATTAATATTAATACTGTAAATCGTATTATTTATAATTAATGGTTCAACTTGATTACAAATCATATTTGTTAATTTATTTTTAGTAATCGCAACATATCTTTGCCAAATTATGTTACCTTGGTCTAAAGATATAGCACTAATAATACCATTATTATTAAAGACAACAACTATTCCAAAAAAAGCTACTGGAGTAATAATATTATTTGATGATACCATATTACTATAAATACTTGTTATCCATTTAGTAGTACCATCATTTTCATTAATAGCTTGTAATATATTATTGCTATATATTATTAGTAAATGATTAATTAGTAATAATTTAGATGTAATAGGCATAACAGTATTTGTATACCATATTAAAACTCCCAGATCTACATTAATTGTGTAAATCTCTGCTTGATTAGTAAATAAATAAATATTATTTTTAATTAAAAATATTTTAATTAATTTTAAATTATTTAATAATTTGTAATGCACACAATGAAAAAAATTTTTACTCCAAATTTTCCTACCACAATTAATATCTATTATTTGAATTAATCCATTATATTTAGCTATAATAATATATTTATCGTTATTAATAATATCTAAAATATTCTTACTATTAGAATAAAATTTTTTCCATTTAATGGAATAACTATAATTATTAAAATAATAATATTTATTATGTTTATTACTAGTTGTACAACTACTAAACATTAAAATAATTACTATTAATATAAAATATTTGATAAATATAAATATAGCTGTATTATACTTAATAACCATTTATAATATTATAGATAGAATATTTTAGAATCTAATTGATAAATAATTAGTTTTTATTAAACAATATTAATAGTAGTTTAGATAGAATATAAGATTTTTTAATTATCTCTTTTTTATTACTAATTAAGTTTTCTAATATTAATTGATCAGATAATAATGTATTATCTCCCATAATTATTAACGTTTTAGTTTTTAACTGATGTGCTTGCTTACGATATTTACTTATTTTATTACAGTAAAAATCAACAACTAATTTTAATGATGGTATTGCATCTCGTAAATACTCAGACAAATTAATTATTGAATTCTTTAATTTATTATTTACGTTCACTAAAAATACATCAACTAAAAATTCATCTTTTAATAATATATTACTTTTATTAATTAAAATAATTAAACGTTCTAGACCAATTGCGCATCCAATGGCAGGAATAGAATGATTACAATTAAAATTATTTACTAATAAATCATATCTACCACCACCACAAATAGTATTTTGTGATCCTAAATTACTAGTAGTCCACTCAAATACTGTATCATTATAATAATCTAATCCTCTAACTAAATATGGGTTAATATTATAAGGTATATTCATGTTATTCAAAGATTTTTGTAAATTTAAAAATCTATTATATGACTCATTATCTAAATAACTTGTAATAAGTGGAGCTTTTTTTAATATTGACATAGTTTTATATTTTTCTAATAACCTCATAGGATTATTAATAATACTATTATGAATATTACTTAATAATTTATTTTTTTGAAAAAACGCAATTAATTCTTTATAATATTTCTTACGTGTTTTTAAACAACCAAGAGAATTAATCTCTAGTGATAAATATTTACTTAATCCTAATAACTTCCATATTCTGGATATTAATAAAATTAATTCAACATCAATACAAATATCTGCGTAACCAAACACCTCTATACCAATCTGATGAAATTGTCTAAATCTACCCATTTGGGGTTTTTCATAACGAAACATAGGACCATGATACCACAATCTTTGCTTGTTATATAATAAACCATGTTCAATAATAGCCCTTACACAACTAGCGGTACCTTCAGGTCTTAATGATAAACTGCAGCCATTACGATCATAAAAATTATACATTTCTTTATTTACAACTAGATTATTGTATCCAATAGCTCGATTAAATAATTTAGTTTTTTCAACTATAGGAAAACGAATTTCTTTATATCCATATTTTAATAAAGTATTTTTTATTATGTACTCAACCTGTTGCCAAATAACACTATCCTTAGGCAATAAATCGTGCATACCTTTAACTGAATTAATAATTTTCATATAGATTATTTTATATAATTATTAGTTTTACTACGTATTACTAATTCTAAATAGTCAACAATATTTTCATGTTTTATTTTGTTAGGTTGTCTTATTCCATTGATATATAAGCTACTATTTCTTCTTCCTCCTACTACTCCGATATCTGATCTCAAAGCTTCTCCTAATCCATTAACTATACAACCAATAATTGATATATTAATTGGTGTAGTAATATCTTGTAATCTTTTTTCTAAATTATTAGTAACATTAATTACGTCAAATTCCTGTCTAGCACATGTTGGACAAGTAATAAAATTTATACCCCGATAACGTAAATGTAATGATCTTAAAATATCAAATGCTACTTTTATTTCTTCTACTGGATTAGCAGTAAGAGATACTCTTATAGTATCACCTATACCCATCATTAATAATAAACCAATCCCGATTGCTGACTTAGTAATACCAATACGTGTAGTACCTGTTTCAGTAACTCCAATATGTAACGGTTGATCAATTGATTTTGCAACTAGCTGGTAAGCTTTAATAGTAGTTAATACATCAGATGATTTAACGCTAACTTTAAAATAACTAAAATTTAATTTATCAAATATATTAACTTGCCGCATAACAGACTCGAATAATGCTTCTGCTGAAACAATTTTATTATATTTATTTCTAAATTCACGTTCTAATGAACCAGAATTCACACCAATCCTAATAGGGATATTATAATATTTAGCACAATCTATTAGTGTTTTAATTCTTCTAATATTACCAATATTACCTGGATTAATACGTATACAATTAACACCATACTCTGCTACTTTTAAAGCAATTCGATAATCAAAATGTATATCTGCTATTAATGGTATATTTTTAGTATTAGATCTAATTTTTTTAAATGATTCAGCAGCATCCATACTTGGAATTGATACACGTATAATATCTGCTCCATTAGATTTTAATGTATTAATTTGATTAACTGTTTGTTCGACATTAACAGTATCAGTATTAGTCATAGACTGTACTGAAATAGGATAATCACCACCAATTGGAACACTACCAACATAAATACAATTAGACTTTCTTCTTCTAATAAAAATTTTAGTCATCAACTACTTAAAAATTAAATATTTTATATATCGTTATTTAATTAATCTATATTTAGATAAAAATATTAATATTAAAACTAATATATTTTTTTATATATTTCATCTTTTTTAAAAAGATAATATATTTCTTTTTTGGCTGCTTCTTTTGAAGCAGATCCATGTATTGCATTTTCCGTAATATTATCAGCATAGTCTTTTCTAATTGTACCAGGAATTGCATGTATAGGATTAGTATGACCAATAATTAATCTATTACGGTTAATAGCATTATCACCTTCTAAAACTAATAATACTACTGGATTAGAAGTCATAAATTTTAATAAATCATTAAAAAATAATTTATTTTTATGTTCGTTATATATAAATAATACTTGATGAAAGTTTAATTTTAACATTTTTAACCCAACTACAAATAATTTATTGTCTTCGAAACGTTTAATAATATCTCCAATAACATGTTTATTAATTGCATTAGGTTTAATAATTGACAAAGTGTGTTCTAATACCATAAATAATACCTTTTAATTATTCAAAATCATAATAACTATTATTTAACTAATATTACTTTACTTTAATCATTTCAACTATTAATAAATTAAATTTATTTGCTTATTTAATATATGTATTAAACTAGTTTAGTTATACTAATTTAATTAGTACATCTTATATTAAAATTATAAATAAAATTAATAGAATTTAACTTAAACTAGAAATTAAAATTTTTTACTTATTTAAAAGTATCTAAACTTACTAAACTAAATTAGTATTATCCTAATTTACTTTTTAAAAAAGTAATATTAAAATGGTACTATTTTAGTATTATATAGAATTATAATATTAGATTACAATTACTTATAATATAAGTAAGAATAATAAATTTTAATTATATTATTTTAACATAATATTCTAGTTTTTTATTAAAAATAAATTAATATTATCATAATTATATTTAATTATAATAAATAATTACATACTAGACCTAGTCTAAAAATAACTAGACAAAGATATTATCTTATTTTTGAGATATGAGATTATTTTAAATAAATATTTTTAATTAAATTAATTTAATTATATATATTTTAATTACTAATAGAGGTATATTATTTTTTTAGTTATAGTAAATTTACTACAATAATATAGTAATAATACTAGAAATAAGATATTTATTTATTTTTTTAGATTAAAATATTAGTGAAGATTATAATTAAAATAATTAAACTTATTACTGTTAATAAAATATTAAAAATAATATAGTTTAAAATAAATTATCAATTTTTATTATTAAATAATATATATTTAGTACTAAATATAGTAAATAATATTAATGAATCATATATTAAATATTGCTATTAGAATTATTAGAGAAATTGGTGTTATACTACTTAAAAATTATGAGTATATTAATATTAAATATAGTTATGAAAATAATGAAGTTATAGTAAACAATTGGAATAAACGTGTAGAAAAATATACAATAAATTTAATCAAAAAATATTATCCTAAACATTCTTGTACTACTAAACATTACTTTATTCATAATAATAATATTAATTGGATTATTAATTTTGAAAAAAATATTAATATAATTAAAAAACTTCCTTATTACACTATTTCAATTGCTATTCAAATAAATAAACGTACTGAAATTGCAATAATATATGAATTAATTAATAACGAATTATTTACTGCAATTAGAGGTCAAGGAGCTCAATTAAACAATAAGAGATTACGAGTTAACAATAATAAAACACTAAGTAATAGTATTATTACTACTAATTTAATAACTAAAAATATAAAAGACATAAATAAAAAGTTATCCTTTATAAAAAAATTAATGATAGCTAAAATAGATCTTAGATGTTATGGAACTAATATATTAGACTTAGCATATCTAGCTGCTGGAAGAATAGATGGTATATTGCTATATAAAATAAATAATATTAATTATTATATTAGTGGAATATTATTAGCGATTGAATCTGGTAATTTAATTTTTGATCATGATGGAAATAATAACTATAGTCAATCTAGAAATTTATTAATAGGAAATCCAAAAATTTCTAATCTAATACTAGAAATTATAAAATAAATAAATTTTTATAAATAAATTACTCTTTATATATTGGATATTTTTTACATAAAGCAGATACTTTATCTTTTATACTACAAAATAATTTTTTATTATTAATATTCAATAAAAGATTACATATCCAATTAGCTACATTAAGAACATCATATTCTTTAAAACCTCTTCTAGTTACAGCAGCTGTACCAATTCTTATACCTGAAGTAATATTTGCTCCATTCTTATCATTAGGAATAACATTTTTATTAACAATAATATTAACAGAATCTAATAATTTTGTTGCTTTAATACCTGATAAATTAATATTAGTTAAGTCAATAACAAATAAATGATTATCAATATTAGAAGATACTATTCTAAATTTATTTAAAATAAAAATTTTTGCCATTGTCTTAGTATTTAGTAAAATCTGTTTTTGATATAATTTAAATGACAATTGCATAGCTTCTTTTAAGGCAGCTGCTTTAGCAGCAATAACATGCATAAGAGGACCACCTTGAGTGCGAGGAAAAACTCCACAGTCTAATTTTTTATAAAATTTATTATCACCAACTTTTGATAAAATTATGCCACCTCTTGGACCAGCTAATGTCTTATGAGTAGTAGTAGTTACTACATGAGCATAATTAATTGGATTAGGATATAAATTAGCAGCAACTAGTCCAGCAACATGAGCTATATCAGCCAATAAATAAGCACCAATTTGATCAGCAATAATTCTTATTTTTTTCCAATTTATTAAACCTGAATATGAAGAAAATCCTCCAATAATAATTTTTGGTTTATACTTATTAGCTAATTTTTCTAACTGATGATAATTTATATTTCCCAAATTATCTAATTCATAAAAAATAGCATTATATATTATTCCCGATAAACTAACTTTTGCTCCATGAGTTAAATGACCTCCATGAGATAATCTCATACTTAAAATAGTATCTCCCGGTTTTAATAAAGCTGCATAAACAGCAAAATTAGCTTGTGATCCAGAATGAGGTTGTACGTTAGCATAATCTGCATTAAATAAAACTTTAGCTCTATGAATAGCTAATTTTTCTACCATGTCAATGTATTTACATCCACCATAATAACGGTTTTCAGGATATCCTTCAGCATACTTATTTGTTAATTGTGATCCTTGTAATCGCATAACTAAATTGCTAGCATAATTTTCTGATGCAATTAAATTTATACATTTTTCTTGTCTAGATATTTCTAGTTTTAAAATTTTATCTAAATCACAATCATTATACTTAATAAAGTAATTATTTAGCATTTAATTTTAATAGTTATTAACTAAATTAGTTATATTAGTTTTTATTTCTTTTACAATAAAAAAAATATTTTAATTGCATAGAACAAATATTAGAAAATACGTTATCTATAGAATTAACAAGACTATAAATACAACAATCATTATAAATTATATTGGTTAATTGATTTAATACATTATTACTAGTGTATTCTGTACCAAAAACTAATTTTTTAATTCTAGCGTTAAATATAGCACCAATACACATTAAGCAAGGTTTTAATGTCACATATAATACAGAATTTAGTAAACGATAATTACCTATTTTATTACCACCTTGACGAATAGCAATTATTTCAGCATGAGCTGTAGGGTCATTAAATCTGATAACATTATTATACCCCATACCTATTATATTATTATTTTTAACTAAAATAGCTCCAACAGGCACTTCTCCTTGTTTTCTAGCATTTTCAGCCAATAATATACAATAATACATCCATCTTATATCATTATAAAGAAAACTATTATATTTAATTATATTCATATCTATTGAAATAGTTAATAACTAATTAACTAGTTTGTTTTATTAATATTACTACTTTCTAAAATTACTAAAGCACAAGCATAATTTTTTTCATCTGTTAATGATACATGTATATTATTAATACTAAGATTATTTGCAAGTATTTTAGCTTGTCCAAATAATACTAAGAGCGGCTTACCATAACTATTATTAATTACTTCAAATTGATTAAAGTATAATCCTTTATGTATACCAGTACCAAATGCTTTTAAGGCTGCCTCTTTTACAGCAAATCTAGTAGCTAAAAATCTTATAGGATTATTATTATTATAATATCTTAGTAATTCATTTCTATGTAATATTTTAACAGGGAAATTATTACCTTTTCTAAATAGAAGTAACTTTATCCTTTTTATTTCTATAATATCTATACCAATACCAATAATTTGCATTTTTATAACATTCTAATTATTTTTAACATTTGTTTAACAGCATACTCTAATCCATAAATAACAGCTTGACTAATAATGGAATGTCCAATATGCAATATTTTTATTTGGTTTAATCCAACAATTGGAGCAATATTATAATAATTAAGTCCATGACCAGCATTAATTAATAATCCTAATGATGAAGCAAATGATGCTGCTTGTCTAATATTATCTAATTCAATATAAAATTTATCGTTGTAATTTCTGCTTAATATGGCATAATTACCAGTATTTAATTCTACATAATCAGTATTTAATTTTGCTGCTATTTCTATTTGTTCAATTATAGGATCAATAAATAAAGATACTTTAATATTGTTATTATGTAAAATATTAATTAATTTATCTATTGTTTTATGTTCTTTAACCAAATTTATTCCATGCTCTGTTGTTATCTCCATACGATTTTCTGGTACTAGACAACAATAATCTGGTTTTAGTAAACATGCTATATTTACCATCATTTCATTTGCTGAAATTTCTAAATTTAAATTAGTTTGAATTGTTTGACGTAAAATTTTAATATCACGTTCATTAATGTGTCTACGATCTTCTCTTAGATGAACAGTTATACCACTAGCTCCAGCTTGTTCAGCAATAAATGCAGCTTGTACTGGATCTGGAAAAATAGTATTTCTTGCATTGCGTACAGTAGCAATATGATCAATATTTACATTTAATAAAGTATTTGCCATAATGTATATCTCCAATATAATTGATAATATCAATATATATTAATATTTTTGTAAAATAAATATTTATATTTTATTTAATTTATAAACATATAACTTTTAATAGTTTTTAAGCCAAAATAATAAGTTAGTACTATTTTTGTAAATCTTCTAGCTACATCTAACATTTTATTATTTTTAAAATTAAAATTAGCAATATTAAACAATTCATAATAAGAAAAACTAAAATAATCTAATTTATTAGTAATTATAAAACTATTATTTATTTGATATCTGTATAAATTTTTATTTTTTATATTATTATTAAATTTAAGCATTAAATTAATATCACAACCTAAATATTTTAGTAATGATAACTCAAAACAACAA
>JAOBJR010000096.1 GCA_025728395.1 Candidatus Lightella neohaematopini | reverse complement strand
TACAGTATTACCTATTATTTTTGCTTTTGCTCCCATTTTAATTAATTCAATAATGTGTCTAAAACGATTTTCAAATATTGTTTCAGTAATTTTACTAACTCCATTAGCAACTAAATTTAATAAACTAAACTGAGCTTGCATATCAGTGGGAAATCCTGGGTATGGAGATGTACGTATTACAACACCATTAGGGCGTTTACCATGCATATTTAAGCTTATCCAGTTTTTACCAGTTCTAATATCAGCACCTGCTTCATATAATTTAATTAATACTTCATTTAATAAATTTGGATATGTTGAATAACAAGTAATATGTCCTCTAGAAATAGCTGCAGCTACTAAAAAAGTACCAGTTTCTATTCTGTCTGGTAATATTTTATAAACACCACCATTAAGATAATTAACTCCATTTACTATAATTTTATTAGTACCTGCTCCATATATTTTAGCTCCTAAAGTAATTAAAAAATTAGCAGTATCAATTATTTCTGGTTCTTTAGCTGCATTATCTATTGTTGTAGTACCAACAGCTAATGTTGCGGCAATCATAATAGTTAAAGTTGCCCCAACACTAATTTTACTCATATTTATGTAAACTCCTTTTAACTTACCTGATACTGATGCTTTAATATATTTATCTTTTATAATTATATTAGCTCCTAATTTTCTTAGTCCAAATAAATGAAGATCTATTGGTCTTGCACCAATAGCACACCCCCCTGGTAACGGTATTATACCATAACCAAATCTAGCTAATAATGGACTTAGTATCCATATAGATGCACGTATATTATTTGATAAGTAATATGGACAACAAACATCTATATTTTTAGGATTAATGTATATTGATTTGCTTTTTTTAATTTTTGCGCCAAGTTTATTTAATAATTTTATTGCTATATCAATGTCTTTTAACTTAGGTATATTTTTTATTTCTACAATATTTTCTGTTAATAATGTGGCAAATAATATTGGTAAAGCAGAATTTTTTGCACCAGAAATATTTACTTTTCCACTTAATTTAGTTGGACCATAAATACAAAATTTATTCATTAAATTTTAGTTTATATAATACTAATTATTTTTTTTATCATTAAAATTTTTCCATTCATTCTTAGTATATGTTGTAATAGATACAGAATGAATAGTATTACTTTTTATATACTTAACTAACGGTTTATAAACTTCTTGCTGTCTTTCTAATATACTTAAATTAACAAAACTATCTTTTATTATAGTAATGCATAAATGATTATCGTAATTATTAATATGATACTCATCAGGAGATAAATAATCTAATAAATCTTTCTTTATTTTTTCTATATCCATAATTATCTTACTAAAGTATATTAATAATATAAATAGTTTTAATTATAATAATGATTACATGAAAAACAATTTTTACTAATTAAAAATTATACTATATTTAGTATTGTAAATAAAATATTAATTAGTTTAATAAATGTGTTAATTAATAATAATATATTGTATTGTAGTAACTATAATTCTATATTAAAAAATTAAAATCATACTTTATTAACTTTTACTATACTATTGGAATTTATATGTCTTGTAATAAATTATTAACTTCTTATGATTTCATATCTATTGGTAAATTTATCTTAAAAAAAGAAATAGATTACCTAAAGAAAATAAATAAATGTATTGATATTAATTTCTATAATGCATGTAAATTAATATTACATTGTAAAGGTAAAGTAATAACAATGGGTGTTGGTAAATCTGGACATATAGCTAAAAAAATAGCAGCTACCTTTTCTAGCACTGGTACTCCATCATTTTTTATTCATCCTAATGATGCTGGTCATGGTGATTTAGGCATGATATCTAATAATGATGTTATTATGATATTGTCTAATTCTGGAGAATCTAGAGAATTATTAGTTTTAATTCCAGCATTAAAGTATCTAAAGGTAAATATTATCAGTATAACAAGAAATATTGGTAATACTATTAGCAAGATATCTAAAGTTAATATTTATACTAATATTGAACAAGAAATCTGCATATTTGGATTAGCACCAACTACTAGCACTACTGCTATGCTAATAATTGGTGATACTTTAGCAATTACTCTATCTAAAGTAAAAAAATTTACCTTAAATAAATTTATTTTATCACATCCAGAAGGTACAATAAAAAATACTAATTTAATTAAAGTTAGTGATGTTATGCGTAATATTAAAGATTTACCAGTAATATATCATGATAGTTCATTATATGAAGTAACACAAAAAATAAATAATTTTTTAGGTATAGTAATTATTTGTAATCAAGATAATGATGTTGTTGGTATAGTGACGAATAAAGATATAAAAAATTTTTTACTTAAAAATACTATTAATTTAAAACAAACTAAAGTTTCATTAATAATGAAAACTAATTTAATTAGTATTAAATCTAATCAACCATTAATTAATGCTATTAATTTAATTAAATTAAATAGAATAAAAAATTTAATTGTAATAGATAATTGTAAATTAATTGGTATAATTAATATATATGATATTTTTATATAAATTAAAATAATGAATAAAAAAGAACTAAAAAATACTAGTACAAGTTTAATAACACAACAAATATTAGAACTTGCTAAAAATATTAAATTATTAGTTTGTGATATAGATGGTGTTATGACTAATAATATTATTTATGTTGATCATAACGGTGAAGAATTAAGATCATTTAATGTTCGTGATAGTTATGGTATTTTTTGTTTAAAAAAATTTAATATAGAAGTTGCAGTAATTAGTGGTAGATATTCTAAAGTAGTTAATTATTATTGTAATACCTTAAATATTAAATATATTTATCAAAATAAATTAAATAAAGTACCGATACTGTATGAAATATTAGATCAAACAAATTTAACTGTTGATAATACTGCTTACATTGGTGATGATTTAATAGATATCCCTGTTATGAAATTAGTAAAACTTAGTGTAGCTGTATCTGATGCTCATCCAGCTTTGTTTAAAATAGCTAATTATGTAACTAATTATGCAGGTGGTAATGGAGCTGTAAGAGAAGTATGTGATTTATTACTTATTTCACAGAATAAATTAGTTTATTAATATAATGATATCGAATATAATTTTATGTAATTAATTAGTATTAAATATGATAGTTTGACTAAACTAATAACAAAATATTAATATAATTAAATAAATGAATTACTTCATTATTTATTATAATTATTTAAAAATAATTAATTTTTTATATATATTATTTATTTTATTTATTAACTGTGATGTATTAGCAAGTACAAAAAATAACATTTCAATATCATCAGATAAACAGATAATTAATTTATTTAATAATACTATCAAATTTAGTAACAATGTTAAAATAAAATATTATAATATGATAATTAAAACTAACAAAGCCATTATTAATAGCACTAATCATAATAATGTTACTAATATAATTTATGGATACGGAAAACCTTTAGTATATATTAAGTTATGTATTAATAATATTAATTTATTAGGTAAAGCTAATCAATTTTATTTTGACATAAATAAAAATATTATTCTTTTAATAAATCATGTTAATATTTGTTATAATAATATTAATATCTATGGTAGATATATAATATATATAATTAACAAAAAACAAATAATATCATTTAATGATAATAGACATGCATGTATTTTAATTAAATCAAGATGTAAATGACAAATGAATTACCTAATTGTAAAAAATCTTAGTAAAAAATATAATAACATCGTAGTAATTAATAATATTAATTTATACTTTAATTCAAGAAAAATAATAGGTATATTAGGTCCTAATGGTTCTGGTAAAACTACTATATTTTATACAATCATTGGTATTATTAAAAGTAACGAAGGAGATATATTAATTAATAATGTTAATATAAATAAATTTTCTATACATAAAAGAGTACATTATGGTGTTAATTTTTTACCACAAAAGACTTCTATTTTTCGTAGTTTAAGTGTTTTTGATAATATTATGATTGCATTAGAAAATAAAAAATATTTATCCTATAAAAAAAAAATGAATTAGTGTTATCGTTAATTAAAAAATTTAATATAGAACATTTAACTAACAATATTGGTTATACATTATCAGGAGGTGAATGTAGAAAAGTAGAGATAGCTCGTGTTATAGCAACTAATCCTAAATTTATATTATTTGATGAACCATTTTTAGGTATAGATCCAATATCAATATCAAATATAAAAAATATCATTAAACAACTTAATAATGATGGTTTAGGCATAATAATTACTGATCATAATACTAAAGAAATTCTTGATTTGTGTGATGAACTATATATTTTGTATAAAGGTCAAATTATTGCTAATGGTACATCTAAAGAAATTAAATCTAATAGAAAAGTAAAATTGTTATATTTAGGAAATGATTTTATGTACTAAAGATAAAACTAAATTAGTTTATTATGCTTTATTTATAGGTATAATATATTTAGTTTAATAATTTTATTAATTAATATTAATATATTATGTTAAATTACAGTGTAATATATATTATTTCTGCTCCTAGTGGAACTGGAAAATCTAGTTTAATTAAGTCTTTTATTAATAATAAATTTTTAAAAAATATAACAATATCAGTTTCATATACAACAAGAAAAAGAAGAGTAGGAGAAAAACATGGTAAACACTATTTCTTTATTTCAGTAAAAGAATTTAAAGAAATGATCAAAAAAAAATTTTTTTTAGAATATGCTATTGTTTTTGGTAATTACTACGGTACTACTTATAAAAGTATAGAAAACTTAATAATTAATAATACTAGTGTAATTTTAAATATAGATTGGCAAGGAGCAAGACAAGTTAAAAATAAACTATCTAACGTATGTAGTATATTTATAATTCCTCCATCTATAAGAGAATTAAATAATAGATTGTACTTAAGAGGACAAGATAGTATTCATGTTATTAAAAATAGAATTAATCAATTTTATGATGATATAAAACACTACAAAGAATATAATTACCTAATAATAAATGATAAATTTGAACTAACTCTAAAACAATTAAAATCTATTATACTAGTTGAACAATTAAAAACTAAATATCAAAAAAATAATTTTTTACTAAATAGGAGTATTTATGGCAAGAATAACTGTACAAAAAGCAGTAGAAAAAGTAGGTAATGTATTTGATTTAATTTTAGTTGCTGCAAATAAAGCAAGAAATATACAAAATAGTGAAAGAATGTCTATATTAAATAATACAATTAATGACAAATGTACAGTTACTGCTCTTAAAGATATTGAAAAAAATTACTCAATTTATGATTAATAAATAATTATGGTATTATTTTGATACTTAATAAGATTTTTACTTTTAATTAATTAAAAATAAATAGTTTGTTATCAATTGATTATTTATTAATTATAAAATTTATCATAAATTTTAAATAAAATATATAATTAACAATAGATTATTAATTATCTAAAAAATTTTATGTACAAGTATAAATATAATAAACTAATCATATTAGGTTCTGGTCCAGCTGGTTATACTGCTGCTATGTATACAGCCCGTGCTAATTTAAAACCATTATTAATTACTGGTAATAATATTGGTGGACAATTAATTAATACTGTCAATATAGAAAATTGGCCTGGAGAATATAATATATCTGGCTACGATTTAATGAACAAATTATTTAAACAAATTAAGCAGTATAAAATAGATATTATTAATGACAGTATTATAAAAACTAATTTTAGTACTAATCCTTTTATTTTATATAGTAATAATTATATTTATAAGTGTGATGTAATAATTATTGCTATTGGGACATATTCTCGTCGCTTAGGTTTATTATCAGAAAAAACTTACGAAAATAAGGGTATATCCACTTGCGCATTATGTGATGGTAATTTTTATAAAAACAAGATAGTAGCTATTGTTGGGGGTGGTAACACTGCATTAGAAGAAGCTCTGTATTTATCAAATATCGTAAAAAAAATATACATTATACATAGGAAAAATAAATTTAATGCGGAACCTATAATAATAGATAAAATTATGTGTTTAGCCAAAAATAATAAAGTAGTATTGTATAAAAATAGTATTATTCAGGAAATATTAGGTAATAATTATGTTTTAACTAGTATTAAAATTAAAAATACATTAAATCAAAATATTATAAATATTGATATTAATGGTTTATTTTTAGCAATAGGTCATATTGCAAATACAAATATATTTGATAATCAACTAATATTAAAAAATAATTATATACAAACAAACTTTAATAAAAGTTACAAAACTTCAACTTCTATACCTGGTATTTTTGCAGCTGGTGATATAGTTTATGGTAATTATCGACAAGCTATAGTAGCAGCTGGTAGTGGTTGTATAGCTGCACTAGATGTAATAGATTACTTAAATAATTGTTAATAATTATGAATAAAAAAAATAATATTGAAATGTGGGGAACTGTACTAGATACACTACCAAATACTATGTTTAGAGTTAAATTAGATAATAACCACATAGTTATTGCTCATATTTCTGGTAAAATGCGTAAAAATTATATTAGAATTCTTACTGGGGACAAAGTTATTGTCGAATTAACTCCTTATGATATAAATAAGGGTAGAATAATATTCCGTAATCGGTAACATATAAATTACCGAAGATCGGATTTGAACCGATAAGTCATAAGACGGTTAATTTTGAGTTAACTGCGTTTACCAATTTCGCCACTTCGGTTTTAAAGTATAAATTAATTATAACATACTTTGTTTATTTTTATACAGTATATTAATAATATTAAATGTGAAATTATTATTATTGATAGTATTCCATGTATAATAAAACTTATATATAGTATAAATTGATGTATAATATAAAATAAAAAATTTATTATTAGGCTATTTATTATTATATTTTTTATAGAAAATATATTTAATTTACGAAAACTTATTGAAGTTGTAAAAAATATAATAATAGTAATATTAATAGGTAATAATAATTTATTCCACATGTATAACTGATAATAATAATATTCCATATTATTTTTTTTTAAAAAATTAATTTGATAATATAATTGTTTAATAGATAATAATTCTGGAGTTGTAGCAAAAATATGTAATTCATATGGAGTTAGATTAGTATGCCATATACAAATTGGTATATAATTATTTGATATAGATTTTGTTAATTTTAAGTGGTTTACATCATATAATATCCAGTAATTTTTAATAAATTTTGCTATTCTTGCATGATATATATCATATAATTTGTTATTATTTGTAATATAAAATATATTTATATTAAATATCTTATTATTATAAATATTGTCTATTAAAATAAATTTTTTACTATTTTTAATATAAATACTAAAATTATTAGTATTTTTTTTCGTATCAAAATTAAATAGAAGATAATTAAAAGATAAAGTAATTTCTAAAATTAACAGAAAAAATATTGAAGTAATAATACTAATTTTAATTAGTAATATTATAATTTGATAAAAATTTTTTTTTAGTGTTAAAATTATTATTAATTCGTTTTTTGTTATTAATGAAATAATGCTGCATAATACAGATAAAGAAATTATTATTGGTAAAAATAATTCTATATCTTTAATAATATTAAATAAAATTATTAATACAATATGAGTTGTTGAATAGTTGTATGTTTTGTTTGATATTTCAATCAATTTATTAATACAAGATAATACACTTATGATACATGAAATTTGTATAGTATAAATAAAAATATTTTTTAAAATATACAAATTTAATATACCAAATAATAGTTTGGTATACTTATTAATTTTATTTATCATAATAATAATTTTTTAGTTAAAAATTCAATTAATATTGTAGTAATTAAATAAAATAAGTAAACTAACCACATCAATAAATGTGAATAACTAGTTATATTAATACGTAGTAAGTATTGTATAATAAAAAAAAATGTATACAGTATTATTATAAATAAAATACCTAATATTTTTTTAATATTACTAATCAGAATAATTATAGATAGTAGATAAAATAATGGTATAGATAGTATTAGATTATATCTCCAGTGTAGTTCATTTATATTTTGATTATTAGTATTAGATATTAATTGATTTAAATCTAATTGATTAGATAATAAATTATATTTTTTATTTTTAATGTAAAAAAATAAATAATATTTTTTAAATTTTGTTATTACTAATTTTTGATTTAATAAATTATAATAATAATTATTACCATTAAATAGTATAATTAATTTATATTTTTTATGACAAATAAAACTATAAATATTACCAGTACTGATTAAGTAATATTTATTCTTTTTAATTTTTACTAAAAAAATATTATTTACTTTTTTATTAAAAATAATACCATTATTATTAATATTAATAGGTAAATTACTTAATACTAATTGATTAATATTATTTTGTTTATTATTAAACAATAATTGACAATAATATCTATTAGATATTGGTACAATCCACATACTGTTAATAACAGTAAAAAACATAACAAAAATACTTATAATTAATAGTGTTAAATATATTATGCTATTATTATACCCACAGCTATATATAGCTAATAACTCGTTACTATTATATATATATTGTATAGTAATAAATACACTTATTATAATACTTATAGGCACTACAATTTGTATTATTTCAGGAATTTTTAAAATTATTAAGATAATAGCTAAATCTTTAGTAAGATGTCCAATAGTAATTAATTTTATTATTCTCATTGCTTTATTACAAAGAAATACTAATACTAAAATTAATGTAATAATAATTTGAATTTTACATATCTTATTAAAAATATATTTAATAATAATCATGATTATATATACACAATGTAATTTAAAATTATTTTATCAATTAGATTTAATAATTTTTAGATATACTTATTTATGATTTAAATATTTTAGTTTTATACGACAAAATTTAGTATAATAGACAGATAATAAATATTAACAATTATGGACATTAATTAATGAATAATTATTATAATCCAAAAGATATAGAACAATCAATATATAGATATTGGGAGAAAAATAATCTATTTCAACCAACTAAAAATAATAAAAAAAATTATTGTATTGTTATACCTCCTCCTAATATTACAGGTAAATTACATATTGGTCATGCTTATCAGTATACTTTAATGGATATACTAATTAGGTATAATAAGATGCAAGGAAAAAATACCTTGTGGCAAATGGGTACTGATCATGCTGGTATTGCTATGCAAATTACGGCTGAGAAAATACTAAAAACTAAATATAATAAAATCAGAACAAATTATAGCCGTGAGGATTTTATTAAAGAAATATGGAAAATAAAGGATGAATATAATAACTACATTAATTATCAAATTAAAAGATTAGGTAACTCTGTATATTGGGATAATAATCGATTTACTTTAGATCATAGTATGTCGTTTTCGGTAAAATCAGCATTTATAAAATTGTATAATGATAATTTAATATATAAAGGTAAAAAATTAGTAAATTGGGATTTTAAATTAAAAACTGCTATTTCTGATTTAGAAGTAGTTAATCGAGAACATATTAGTAATATGTGGTATTTAAGATATCCACTAGCTAATAATCAACTCACCATAAATAATTTAAATTATTTGGTTGTAGCAACTACACGTCCAGAAACAATGTTAGGTGATGTTGCGATTGCTGTTAATCCTTATGATAATCGTTATCAAAACTTAATTGGTAAATATGTTATATTACCAATATTAAATAAACAATTACCAATTATAGCAGACAAATATGTAGATATTAAGAAAGGTACTGGGTGTGTAAAAATTACTCCAGCACATGACTTTAATGATTATAATATCGGGAAAAAACATAATTTATTAATAGTTAATATATTTTCAAAAAATGGTACTATATTGAATAAACCTGAAATATTTAATAAACATGGTGTAATAGATAACAAAAATATTTATAATATACCTTATTATTTACAAGGACTAGATAGATTTAAAGCTCGTAATGTTATTATAAATAAATTAAAAGATCTAAATCTAATAGATGATATTAAATTACATAAATTAATTATTTCTTATAATAATCGTAATAATGAAATTATTGAACCACTACTAACTAGTCAATGGTATATGCGTACTAGTAAATTATCAGAATTAGCCATTAATCTTGTTAAAGATGGATATATTAAATTTATTCCAAAACATTATGAAAATTTATATTTTGACTGGATGAAAAATATACAAGATTGGTGCATTTCAAGACAAATATGGTGGGGACATCGTATTCCAGCTTGGTATGATATTAAAAATAATATATATGTTGGTAATAATGAACAAGAAATAAGATTATTATATAATATAGATAAAAGTATCATGTTATATCAAGACGATGATGTATTAGATACATGGTTTTCTTCTTCATTATGGACTTTTGCGTCATTAGGATGGCCTAAAAATACTATTTTATTAAAAATGTTTCATCCAACTAATTTAGTAATAAGTGGTTTTGATATAATATTTTTTTGGATTGCTAGAATGATTATGTTAACATCTTACTTAGTTAAAAATCATAATAATACAATTAATATACCATTTAAAACAGTATATATTACTGGATTAGTATGTGATGAACTTGGACAAAAAATGTCAAAATCTAAAGGAAATATTATTGATCCTGTAAATATAATAGATGGTATATCATTAAATGATTTAATTTATGAACGTGTTAAACAAGTAACTGGTTTTACCACAATTAAAAATATTATAAAATACATCAAAAATAAATTTCCTGATGGAATTAATGCGTACGGTGCTGATGCTTTACGCTTTGCTTTGACAGCTATGTCTTCATCACATAAAAATATTAATTATAATATTGATCAAGTATCTAGTTATTACAATTTTTGTAATAAATTATGGCAAGTTAGTAGATTTGTATTACTAAATAGTGAAAATTTTTGTGATTATAAATTATCTTCTCTATCTTTAATAGATAAATGGATATTAATAGAATTGAATAAGACAATAAAGAATTTTAAATTTGCATTAGATAATTATCGTTTTGATTTAGCTGTTAATGAATTATATACATTCATATGGCATCAATTCTGTGATTGGTACGTTGAATTAGCAAAAATTAATATTAAATATGGTTCATTATTAGAGATTAAATATACTAAAAATACTCTGCTATTAGTTTTAAAACAAATATTACTATTAACTCATCCAATTATTCCATTTATTACAGAACACATATGGCAATATATTAATAAAAAATTTAATAATGATAAATCTATTATATTACAACCATTTCCAAATTATAAAGTATATAATAAAAATGTTGATAACATAAATATAATTAATAGTATTAATTTAATAAAAAATATTATTTATACTATTAGGAAAATGAGATCAGAAATAAATATAAATAATAATATATTAATAAAAATTATTTTTAGTAATGTTTCTGCCGAAGAAGAATTAATAATACTAAACAATAGTAAATTTATTAAAAATATAGTTAAATTAGATTCAATTACTATATTGAAAGACAATAAAGAATATAATTATATTCATATTTTTGAAAAGATAAATAATATTAAATTAATTATACCATTAAATAATTTAGATAAAAAAGTATTATGTATTAGACTAAACAAAATTAAATCTTATTTAGTTAAAATAGAAAAAAAAATGTACATTTTAAATCAAAAATTATCCAATAATAAATTTATTAAATATGCACCTAAAATTATTATAAGCGATGTAAAAAATAAAATAAAAAAATATAATGGAATAAAATTAACTTTAATAAAACAAATAATGTTAATATCCAACTATGTAAAACAAAATAAATAAACTAACTCTAAACTATATTAGTTTTTTTAAATAATCCAACTTTTAAATTATTAGCAGTGTAAATTAGTTTATTATCGCATAATAATTCACCATCAGCTATGCCTATTACTAATTTAGTATTATTAATAATACGTCTTAAATGCACACAATAAATTATTTGCTTTGATGTTGGTAGTACTTGACCAAAAAATTTTACCTCTTTTACTCCTAACGCTCTACCTTTACCTTTACCACCTAACCAACCAAGATAAAAACCAACTAATTGCCACATAGCATCCAAACCTAAACATCCTGGCATAACCGGATCATTTACAAAATGACAAGAAAAAAACCACATATTAGGATTAATATCTAACTCAGCTTTTACAAATCCATTTTTATAATTACCATAATCTTTATTAATATTTGTTATTCTATCTATCATTAACATATTTAAAGATGGTAATTTAGGACCATCTATACCAAATAATTTACCATATCCAGATGCTATTAAATCCTTTTTTGAAAAAAAATTTTGTTCACTTAACATAAAATTATATAAAATAAAATACCTTATATTAAATTATTTAAATTATTAAATATAATATAAAATAAAATATTAATCTTATAAATTACTATTAATAAATAATCAAAAAACTATTACTAATTTTTATCAAAAACTTTTAAAGTTTATTAAAATTTTAATTTATTAATAATAATCTTATCTGCGTAATAAATTAATACTACTTATTAAATTAACAAATATATTATATAACGAAACATATAAACTAATTGTTGCTCTAATATAATTAGTTTCACCACCGTAAATAATATTACTTATTTCCCACAATATAGAAGCAGAAGAGCAAATAATAAATATAGTACTAATTGTTAATGACACTATAGATAAATTAAAAAAACTATTTATTACAATTAATATAAATAATGATAAAAATCCACTAATTATTATACTTGATAAAAATGACATATTTTTTTTAGTTATAAAAATATAAAGAGAACAAAATAGTAGTATTAACGCAGTACCAACTAAAGATAAAATTATTATATCATTAGCCCCGGAAAATAATATTTTACTTAAAGTAGGACCTAAAGTATAACCCATAAATCCAGTTAAAGCAAATGTAGAAAAAATACCAAAAATACTATTAGATAATTTTTGTGTCAAAAACAATAAACCATAAAACCCAACTATCACAATTAATAAACCAGGACTAGGTAAACAATATATTGTACTAATGGTAGCTATAAGTCCAGAAAATGCTAATGTTAAAAATAATAAAAAATAAGTATTGCGTAAAACTTTATTAGTATTTAAAATAGGTTTATTAATTAAAATATCCTTAACTAATTGATTCATAAAAACTCCTAATTTATGGTAAATATTGGTAAATTAACTTAAATATTATAGTTAACGATTAAATATATTAATTTTATGTAATTATAACAATAATTTTTGACATTGTAAATTAATTGATCAATACTAATATAATTAGTATTGATACTAATTTTGGAGGAGTGGCTGAGTGGTTTAAAGCACCGGTCTTGAAAATCGGTAGTAGAAATACTCTAGAGTTCGAATCTCTACTCCTCCGTTATAATTTTATTGGGTCGTTAGCTCAGTTGGTAGAGCAATTGACTCTTAATCAATTGGTCGTAGGTTCGAATCCTACACGACCCATATAAAATATCATTTTTAAATAGATTAAATATTGTTATTAGTCTTTTAATAAGAAGCTTATTTTTTATTAATTTTTATATCGATATATTATATTATAGCTATTTAAGTTAATAAATATAATATTATGCAATTTAATATACCAATTTGGTTAACTGTTTTTCGAGTAATAGTAACGCCATTATTTGTTTTTATTTTCTATTTACCATTTGATTGGTCTAGATTATGTTGTGTTATAATATTTGTTCTAGCTTCAATTACTGATTGGTTTGATGGTTTTTTAGCTCGTCGTTGGAAACAAACAAGTAATTTTGGAGCTTTTCTTGATCCGGTAGCTGATAAAGTAATGGTATCGGTAGTATTAGTATTAATATCTGATAAATTAAATTGTTGGTTTATTACGTTACCATCATCAATAATTATTGCAAGAGAAATTATTATTTCGGCATTAAGAGAATGGTTAGCTAGATTAGGAAAAAATAATAATATTTCTGTTACTATAATTAGTAAAATAAAAACTACAATTCAAATTATTGCTATTACTACATTATTATGTCAATCAGGTAACTATACTATATTAGTAATTGGTATAATTTTTTTATATATTGCATTAATATTAACTTTTTATTCTATGTTAAAATATTTAAATATTATTAGACATGAATTTTATAAAAAACTTTGATGTTGTTAAAATAAAAAATATAATATATATTAATAGTTTTAGAATTTTGGCGTGTTGACAGAATGGTTTATGTAGCGGATTGCAAATCCGTTTATCCCAGTTCGATTCTGGGACACGTCTTGTTTGCCCGGGTGGTGAAATTTGGTAGACACAAGGGACTTAAAATCCCTCAGCTGTAGAAGCTATACGAGTTCAAGTCTCGTCCCGGGTATTTTTAAAAGTTTTAGTTCTAATTAATTATTACTGGTATACCTGATCTTCTATTTAATTCATTATTAAATTTTTTTATATTTATGTTATTATTTACTATAAATTTTTTAATATATTTATTTACTTTAATTGGTAGTGTTTTTTTTGACATAAATTCTTCTTTATTAGAAGATAATGGTTGATGTACTTCTAAATATATTATATTATTTGGCTCTTTAGTAATTTTTATTGGTTCATTAATAAATTGTACTCTAGTACCCACAGGAACATTTTTAAATAAAAATCTAATATCATTATCTCTTAAACGTACACAACCATGACTAATTCTTAATCCAATTCCAAATTTACTATTAGTTCCATGTATAGCATAATAATTACCAAGATATAAAGCAAATAATCCCATTGGATTATTTGGGCCAGCAGGAAATATCTTTGGTATGCATTGCCCATTACGTATATATTCATCTCTAATATTTTTTGTTGGAATCCATATAGGATTACTTTTTTTATACTTAACATAAGTAATCCAATTTCTAGGAGTTTCATTACCTATTTCACCAATTCCAATGGGAAATACAATAACTTTATTATTTTTTAAAAATAAATATAGACGCATTTCTGCACTATTAATTATAATTCCTTTATGTAAAGTATCTGGTAGTATCATTTTTTTAGGTATAATTATTTTAGTACATGATTTAGGTAAATAAACATCTAAATTCGGATTTGCTTCTAACATGTTAGTGATACCAACTTGAAATTTGGCAGAAAAATATTCTAGTGAATGTTTATTATTTAATGGAATAATAAAATTGATATTATTACCTATAATTCTACTATTTGGATTAAAAATTTTATATGTTGTGGCAAATAGATAATTATTTTGGAATAATTTAGTTATTAAAATAATAATTAACAAAATTTTAAATAGATATGACATAAATTTTAAGTTATTTAATATTTTAAAATTATTAGTAATAAAAAACCTTACTATAGTATAGTAAGGTTTAAAATTTTAAAATAATCATATAATTTCAATTAATTACATTAATTAAGCAATAAATTATAAGTCATTAATATTGTTACTTAGGTAAGTACTAATACCATCTTTAGTTGGCTTAATTGTATTTTTTCCTATTTGCCATTGTGCAGGACAAACCTGACCATCGATTTCATGATGTTTAAAAGCATCAATAAATCTTATTATTTCATCTATATTTCTACCTATAGGTAAGTCATTTATAGATTGATGACGAATAATACTATCTTTATCTAATATAAAAGTACCTCTTAATGCTACACCTAATTCTGGATGTTCTACTTCATAAGATTTTATAATATTTCTTTTTATGTCAGAAACCATTGGATAATTAATTTTAAATATTCCACCGTTGTTAATAGACATAGAACGCCATGTACTATGTGAAAATACAGAATCTGTAGATATACCAATTATTTTTACATCACGTTGTTTAAATTCTATATAACGCTTATTAAAAGAAATTAATTCAGATGGACATACAAAAGTAAAATCCATTGGCCAAAAAAATATAACAGCATATTTATCATTAATATATTCATATAAATTAAAATTATCAATTATTGTCCCATCTTTTAATACAGCTGGAGCTGTAAAGTTAGGTGCTATTTTCGTAACTAACATAATATACCCTCCATAAAATACTTTAATTAAACTATAATACACATATTAATAATAATATATCAAATAATTATTTATAATAACATATTAAAATAATAAATTATTATTTATTATTGTTTTATATTATTTTTAATAGTATAATAATTAAATTATTAATATAATATTTAGTAAACTAGTAAAGATATCATTAGATGAATAATTTTATTAATGAAATGCTTGTAACTAATTATAGTAACTATTCACAATCATCTAGTAATCCTTATTCAATTTTATTAATGCTATTTGTTTTTGTGTTAATATTTTATTTTATGATTATAAGACCTCAACAAAAACGTATAAAATCACACAAAATATTAATTAATAGCGTTAAAAATGGTGATGAAGTTATGACTAGTGGAGGTTTAATAGGAATAATTTTAGAAAGAACAAATAATGGATATGCATTATTATTACTTGTAAATAATAATAAAGTAATTATTAAATTAGATTATATTTCTATTATTTTACCTAAAGGTACAATAAATGTACTTAATAATGATTTAATAAAAATAACTAATAGTACGCCTAAATTAGATAAAAAACATAATGAATGATCAAGACAAAATATATCTTTCTCGTGCATTTAAATTAGCTAAATTAGGTAAATTTTCTACATTTTCTAATCCTAATGTTGGATGTGTTATAGTAAAAGATAATCATATTGTTGGTGAAGGTTATCATCAGTATTATGGTGGTAATCATGCAGAAATAAATGCATTAATAATGGCTGGTAAACGTGCATATGGTTCCACTGTTTATGTTACTTTAGAACCATGTAATTATTATAATAAAACACCACCTTGCACAGATGCTTTAATAGAAAATAAAGTATTTAAAGTAATAGCTGCTACTTTAGATCCTAATCCGAAAGTATCTGGTAAAGGATTTGATAAATTAAAAAAACATGGAATTTTAGTAGAATATGGTTATATGTTAGATGAGGCAGAAGAACTTAATTATGATTTTTTTAAAAGAATTCGTACCGGTATTCCTTGGGTAAGTTTAAAATTAGCATCATCATTAGATGGACGTGTTAATTATGTTTTTAATAAAAAAAAATGGATTACTTCTATCAAAGCAAGGCAAGATGTACAAATTTTTAGAGCAAAAAGTGATGTAATTTTGTCTACTTCATCAACAGTTATAACTGATAATCCAAGATTAACAGTACGTAAATCGCTATTACCAAAATATATAAAAAATATTTATTCTACTAAACATATTGTGGATCCTATTAGAGTAATCATTGACATAAATAATCGCATAAATAAAAATTTTAATGTAATTACAGATAATAAAATAACTTGGCTAATAAGATCTATTATTAATAATGATTTATTAAAATTACCAAAAATTAAACAAATTATTTTACCTACATATTTAAAAAATAATAAGATTTACTTAAATTTATTTAAATTATTAGTATACTTAGGTAAAAATGAAATAAATAGAGTTTTTGTAGAAGCTGGGTCGACATTATCTAGTATGTTAATTAAAAAAAAATTAATAGATGAATTTATACTATATCAATCACCTAAAATAATAGGTGCAAATGCTAGTTCATTATTTAATATAAGTCAAAAAAATAATAATTATGAAATAATAAAGTTTAAAATTTTAGATATAAAAAAAATTGGGGTAGATATTAGAATTCGTTTAACACCTAATAAATAATTATATAAAAGAGAGAGAATAATAATGAACATAATAGAAGCTAAAACTATTATAGTTAGTGACAAAATTAACATAGCTATAATTGTATCACGTTTTAATAAATCCATAAATAATAATTTATTAGATGGAGTAGTTAACACATTAATACGTGTAGGCAATGTAAAAGAAAATAATATTACTATTATTTGGGTTCCTGGAGTTTATGAAATACCTATAATTGCTAATAAATTAGTGCATATAAATAAATATAAAGCTATAGTAACCATAGGGACAGTAATAAAAGGAGAAACAAATCACCATTATTATATTGTTAATGAATGTGTATCTAGATTATCAGAAATATCAGTAAATAACATTATACCAATAACTTTTGGTATACTAACTACTAGTAATATAGAACAAGCTGTTAAAAGATCTGGTATAAAATTAAATAATAAGGGTGTAGAAATAGCATTAGCAACACTAGAAATGATAAACTTAATATATAATTTAAGTAAATAATAAGGTAATTTTTGAAACAAAATCGTCGTAAAGCAAGAATAAGAGCATTACAAGCATTATATTCTTTTAAAATAGTAAATGATGTAAATAATAATTTTATTTTTAAACTAAACAAATCAATTATTGATGTAACTTATTTTTATAAATTATATTTAGGAGTAATAACAAATTATAATAAATTAGATAATATTATGTTACCTTATTTATCACGTAGTATTAGTAAATTAGATCATATAGAACATATAATATTAAGAATTGCTATATTTGAACTAACATATCACAGATATATACCATATAAAGTAGTAATTAACGAAGCTATTGAGTTAACTAAAATTTTTGGTACTAATGGTGGTTATAAGTTTATTAATGGTGTACTAGATAAAATTATTAATAAAATTAATATAAAGAAATAATTACATTTTATTTGAATTAAATGAATAATATCATAAATGAGTTTTATATTATAAATCGGTTTTTTAAAAAAAAAATAAATGATAAATGTGTTAAACTTGGTATTGGAGATGATTGTGCATTACTGTCTGTTAACAGCAATAAATATTTTATAGCAATAAGTACTAACTCATTGGTATCTGGGATACATTTTTTACCTAATACTAATCCAAGTGATTTAGGATATAAAATAGTAGTTGTTAATGTAAGTGATATAATGGCTATGGGAGCTAAACCCAAATGGATTACCATATCTTTAATATTACCAAAGTATAATGAATATTGGTTGTCTCTATTTAGTAACGAATTATTTAAACAATTAAATTACTATAATATTTACTTAATAGGTGGTGATCTTAGTAAAGGTAAGTTGTTAAGTATTACAGCAACTATATATGGGATTATACCAATAAATAAACAATTAACTAAATCTAATATGAATATAAATGATATGATTTATGTTACTGGCACGCTTGGAGATAGTGCCTACGGATTAGAAATTTTAAAGAATAATATTAAAATTTCTAATAGAAAACATAAATTATATTTTATAAATAAACACTTAAGGCCTAATCCACCATTAAAATTTAGTCAAAAAATTAGAATTATTGCTAATTCTGCTACTGATATTTCTGATGGTATTTTAAAGGAAATACATAGTATGCTAATTGATACTAAATACAGTGCTAAAATATATCTTAATTATCTTCCATTATCTAAAAAATTAAAAAAATATGTTAATTATAATGATGCATTAAATTTAGTATGTAACAGTGAAGATTATGAATTATGCTTTACTATTAAAAAAAATAATATTAATCTATTACACAAATTAAATAAAAATACTAAAATTACTTATATTGGAAAAATTATTCCTTATATAGGAAAAAAATTATTATTACTAAACTATAATAGTAGTTTGTTGAAAAATCCATTAGGATACGATCATTTTAACTAAAAAATTAATTTGTTTTAAACAATTGAATATTTATAAAAATAATTTACATAAATTATTATATATTATCGTTATTGGTTTTGGTATAGGATATTTACCATTTTCTGGTACTATAGCTACTATTATTAGTAGTATAGTATGGTACTGTATTGCGTCTGTTAATAATTTTAATGTATTAAAATTCATAGTAATCACTATATTAAGTACATTACTTTGTCATATTATTAATAATCATTCTAATATTAAAGATCATTATTCAATAGTATTAGATGAGTTTATTGGTACTGGGATAATAATTTTGTTATTACCTGATAATTCTTTTATAGAAATACTATTTAGTATATTTTTATTTAGAGTGTTAGATATTATTAAACCATGGCCAATAAGTTACTTAAATAATATAAATAATGGTTTTGGTATTATGGCTGACGATATACTAGCTGCACTAATAACTATCGGCATTATTCTTTTATTAAAAAACTTTATTTAACCAATTATTAATTTTTTTATATAT
>JAOBJR010000095.1 GCA_025728395.1 Candidatus Lightella neohaematopini | reverse complement strand
CGTGATATTAATAAATCACATAATTCTTTATCTAAAAGATGTTGTTTACTAATTAATTTTAGTATTAAATTACGTCTTTCTAAAGTTAGATCAGGATTATGCCATGGATTATATAATGACGCTCCTTTTACCATACCAACTAACATAGCTTGTTGATCAATACTTAACTCATTTATTGGTCTATTAAAATAATATAGGCTAGCTAACGGAAATCCTCTGATTTGATCATCACCACTTTGTCCTAAATATACTTCATTTAGATACAATTCTAAAATATAATCTTTGCTATAATAATAATCTAATATTAATGCCATACAAATTTCATTAAATTTACGCCATAATGAACGTTTATTATCTAAAAATAAATTTTTTACTAGTTGTTGAGTAATAGTACTACCACCTTGTATAGTTTTTTTAGCTACTAAATTAGTTAGTATCGCTCTACAAATAGAATGAAAACTAATACCATTATGGTAATAAAAATTTTTATCTTCAATAGTTAATAATATCTTAATTAGTAGTTTAGGAAAATTATTTTTAGTAATAAATAATCTTTGTTCACTATATGGTGATTGAATTATAGTAATTAATTTAGGATCTAACTGTAAAAAACCAAAATTACGTTGACTATTAATATTTTTTATATTAAATATCTTACCATTACTAAAATATATTATTACATGTACATTATCTATTGTCCCTTCTGGTAAATCAAATGTTCTGCGTATTAATTCTATGTTATTATTATGTACAGAAAATTCTCCTGGACCAGTAATATATTTTACTCTACGATAGTATACGCTTTCTAGCATACTAATAACTTTATTTTTATTAATACACATACCAGGCATTAAATAAGTAGTTTTGCTATAAACTATAGTTGGTAGTTTCCATATCTTACCAGAAATTCTATTTTTGATCACAGTACTTAAATAAAAAAAATACAATAATATCAATATTAAAAAAATAGATGATATTTTTAATAATTTTAGTAATATACTGTTTTTAGATTTTTGATTTAAGTAATCGTAATTAGACAAATTAATATATTTTATTTTTATTGTTAATATTTTAATAATTAATTATTTAATTATATTTTATAAGTATATTAATTAATAACATTATTAATAATAATTTACAATAATTTTGATTTATTAAATAAATCTATACAAAAATATTATTTAAGTTAAAACAAGTTAAAAATTTAAAATCTAATTATTTCATAATATTGATTTATAATATAAATTATAAATTATTATTACATAATAATTATAATAGTATAGTAATACTATTGCTTATAAATTAATGTTAATTTATTAATTAACTATTATAATTCATAATTTAAGGGATAATATGAATAAAAGTAATTTTAAATCTTCATCATTAAGTATTTTAAATATTGCTGGGGTAAAACCATATAATGTGAAATCTAATGAAAAATATATGAATAAAAATCAAATTATGCATTTTAAAACTATTTTATTTGCTTGGTATAAACATATTACAAATAATTTAAATCATACTAATTTAGTAAAAAAATCTGTTAATTTTCCAGATATTGTAGATAGAGCAACACAAGAAGAAGAATTTAGTTTAATGTTACATCATTGTAATAGAGAAAGAAAAACTATTATGAGTATACAAAAAACTATTAAAAGATTAGAAGAAAATAATTTTGGATTTTGTGATTATTGTGATATAGAAATTGGTATAAAACGTTTAGAAGCAAATCCAATAACTAGTCTATGTATCGATTGTAAAACATTGGCTGAATTAAAAGAAAAACAAATTAACAATCGATAATTTAAATATCAATCACTATGATCTTAAATCAAATAAATAATGTTTGGTTATCTCTAGGAAGTAATTTAAATTATCCTGTAGATCAAATTAATATAGCTATAGATAAATTAAAATATTTACCTTATACAAAAGTAATAAAATATTCTTCTTATTATGAAAGTATACCATTAAATGGTTACAATCAGCCAAATTATATTAATTTAGTAGTTATTTTAAATACTATGTTGTCACTAGATAATTTATTTAATTTTATAAAAATTATTGAATATTCTCAAGGACGTCAATATAATTGTTTACGTTGGTCATCTAGAATAATAGATATAGACATATTATTATTTGGTAATTATATAATAAGTACATCAAAATTAACAATTCCTCATTATGATATGTTAAATCGTGAATTTGTTGTTTATCCAATGTTAGAATTAGATAATAGTATAAAATTACCAACAGGATTAATAATTAAAAATAATACTAAATTCTTATCTAAGAAAAGAATTTTGTTATTAAAAAAATATAATAGTTAATTACTTTAAAAATACTTATTAAATTTAGGAAGTGATATATGTATACTATTAATCATCTAAGAAAAATAAAAAAAAATAAACAAAAGTTTGCAGTACTTACTGTATATGATGCAACTTTTGCTAAATTATTGTATGACCAAGGAATTAATGTTATGTTAGTTGGTGACTCTTTAGGAATGGTTGTGCAAGGTTATAATTCTACCTTATCTGTTACTATAAATGATATAATATATCATATTCGTTGTGTAAAAAATGGTGCCCCAAATTGCTTATTATTAGCTGATTTACCTTTTATGAGTTATAATAATAACGAACAAGCATTAAATAATTCTATTAAATTAATGAGAGTTGGAGCTAACATAATAAAATTAGAAGTTATTAATCAATGGTCATTAGATATTATTAATTATTTAACTAACTATTCTATTCCAGTATGTGGACATATTGGGTTAACTCCACAATATGTGAATTTTTTAGGTGGATATAAAATTCAAGGTATCCATAAACATGATGCAAATAAGTTACTAGATTATGCTATATCTTTAGAAGAATCTGGGATAGTTATGCTATTATTAGAACATATACCAGAATTATTAGCTAAAAAAATTACCGAAAAATTAAAAATTCCGGTTATTGGCATAGGTGCTGGCATATATACTGATGGGCAAATATTAGTATTACAAGATATGTTAGGCATTACTAGTAATATTCCTATGTTTGCTAAAAATTATTTAAATAATCACATTAAAATTGCTATTAGCAATTATATTAAAGAAGTCGAATCTGGTATTTTTCCAGTAAGTAAAAAATGATTTTTAAAATATGAAAATTATTAGGTCAATTAATAATTTAAAACAAATAATAAAAATTTTTAGAGATAAAAATTATATTATATCATTAATACCAACTATGGGTAATATTCATGATGGTCACCTTAATTTAGTAAAGAAGGCAAAATTAATGAACACTACTTGTATAGTTAGTATATTCATTAATCCTACTCAATTTGATCAATTATACGATTTTAATAATTATCCTCGTTCTATTAAATTAGATTGCAAAAAATTAATGGTTTATAATGTTGATATAGTATTTATTCCATCAGTATTAACAATGTATCCTAGTGGGATTAATAATTACACTTGTATGTACGTGCCAGTTCTATCTGAAATTTTAGAAGGTAGTAAACGTTTAAATCATTATAAAGGGGTTACTACTATTATTAGTAAATTATTTAATTTAATAAAACCAAATTTAGCTTTTTTTGGAGAAAAAGATTTTCAACAATTGGTAATAATTAAACGTATGGTGCATGATATGCATTACAATATAAAAATAATTAGTGTGCCAACTGTTCGAGAAATTAATGGTTTAGCATATAGTTCACGTAATACTTTATTAAGTAAAGATGAATATAAAATAGCTCATAAATTTTATCTTACATTAAAGAGCATGGCAGATAAGCTGCAAAATAATATTCATTATGTTACTGATTTAATTAAAATTACAACACATCAATTAGAAAAAATAGGATTTTTAGTAGATTCGTTATACGTGTTAGATTCTAAAAACTTAACATGTATTACTAATAATAGTAAAAATATAATAATATTATCAACAGTATGGCTGGGTAAAACAAGATTAATTGATAATATTAAAGTAGAAATTTTTAAGTAAAAACTTATAAAAAATTAGTTGTATAAATTTCTGCAGCTAATTGTACTGATTCATATAAGGTTGGATGAGCATGACTAGTTAAAGTAATATCTTCTGCTTCACAAGACATTTCAATTGCTAGACTTAATTCTCCAAGAATTTCGCTACTATTTACTCCAAATACACCTCCACCAATTAAACAATTATTATCTTTATTAAAAATTAATCTAGTAAAACCAGTATGATTATTAGTAACTACAGCTTTACCTAAATTAGTCCAATTAAAATCTACTACCTTAAAATTTAAATTTAAGTATTTTGCTTGTTTAATAGTACAGCCAACCCAACAAAGTTCTGGATTAGTATATATTACTAAAGGAATAGCTTTTTGATCAAAAAAATGTTTTTTCCCAGCTATTACTTCTGCTGCAATATAACCATTATGTATACTTTTATGTGCTAACATAGGAGTTCCAATTACATCCCCAATAGCATAAATATGATTAATATTAGTTTGCATTTGATTATTTACTTTAATATAATTATTATTAATTTCTATTCCAATCTTGTCAAGTTGCAGGTGTTCAATATTTGGTGTTCTACCAATAGCTACAATAACATTATCATAATAATTAATGTCATTTAATTCTTTATTATCTATTTGTACCATTACTTTAGAATTCTTTATTTCTATATTAGATACCTTAGTATTCAATTTAAAAAATAACGTATTACTTTCCATTTGGTGCATTAATTTATCCACTATATCTTTATCTAAATTTAATATAATTTGGTCAGAAACTTCTATAATGTCTACTGTTGATCCTAAAATATTATAGATATTAGCTAATTCTAATCCAATAACTCCACCGCCTATAATTAGTAATTTATTTGGTATACATGGTATATTTAATGCTGTAGTAGAATCCCAAACATATTTACTATCAAATTTTATATTTGATAAGTTATTTGGAATAGATCCAGTAGCAATTATTGCATATTTAAAATTTACTAATATTTCATTATGTTGTTTATCTTCAATAATTATATTATTACTATCAATAAATTTACCTACACCATAAATAATATCAATATTATTTATTTTCATAATATTTAATAAATTATTAGATAATTTATTAATTAAATTATGTTTCCAAAAAAGTAATTGTTTTATATTTACTTTTAAACTACCAGAAAAAATATCATACTTATTAAATGTATCAAATTCTTTTATCGATTTAACTACATTTAATAATGTTTTTGATGGAATACAACCAAAATGTAAACATGTACCACCAATAGAATTATATTTATCAACTAATAATGTTTTTAAATTAAAGTAAGAACACCTAATAGCAGCTGAATAACCACCGGGACCAGCACCTAATATAATGACATCAACACTAATCTTATTAGACATTTTATTTCCTATATAAAACTTATATTGTATTACATTTTAATTATTAAGTAACTAAATTACGTATATCTAATACTAATTCTTTTATAAAATTAATAAAATTGACACTATCAAGTCCATTTATAACACGATGATCATATGATAATGATAATGGTAACATTAATTTTGGTACAAAATTACTACCATTCCAAATAGGCATAATACGAGCTTTAGATAATCCTAGTATAGCTACTTCTGGAAAATTAACTAATGGAGTAAACACAGTAGTACTACTATTTTTACCTAAATTAGAAATAGTAAAATTACTACCTTTTACATGAGATAATTTTAATTTATTATTTTTAATTTTCATTAATAATACATCTAATTCATACGATATAGTTAAAATATTCTTACTATTTACATTATACAGTACTGGTACTATTAAGCCAGTATTAGTTGCTACAACTACACCTATATTAATATATTTTTTTAATAATAGTTCTTTATTATTAATTAAAACACTATTAAAGTAAGGAAATTCTTGTAATGCAACTGAGATAATTTTTATAAAAATAGTCAACAAAGTAATTTTAATTGGTATATTTTGACTAGTTAGTTTATTGTTATAGTTTTTACGAAATTCTTCAATATTGGTAATATCAACTTCATCAAATTGAGTAACATGAGGAATATTTTTCCAACTATCACTTAGTTGTTTAATTGTAGAAATTCTATTATTATTTAACTTAACTAATCTTACGTCACCATATTCACTATATTGTTTTATTATAAATTCTGGTATATTGTGATTTTTATTATTTGTTTGTTGTATAAATTTATCAATATCATATCTTAAAATTCTTCCATTTCGACCAGTACCAATAACATTTTTTAAATTAATATTTAGTTTATATGCTAATCTTCTTATTATTGGGCTAGCATAAATATAATAATTTTTTATTATATTATTATTAGTTACTGTATTATGATTAGTTTTTACTAACATTAATAAACAATTAGTACTAATTTTATCGTTAACTCTAACTTTTATATCTTGTATAATACCACTAACTTGTGATGGTACTTCTACCATAGCCTTACCAACTTCCACTACTAGTAATGTTTGATTAATATTTATATAATCTCCGACTTGTACTAGTAATTCAATAACTTCTACTCTATCTACACCAACATTTGGTAATCTAATTTCTAAATTCATAATAATTTATTAAGTATTTTTTGTTAATTTATACTAAACGAGGATTAATTTTATTTGCATTAATATTAAATTTATTTATAGCTTGTTGTACCATACTCATAGTAGTAATATTACATAAAGCTAATTCATATAATACAGATACTATTATATAACCAGTACTTATTTCAAAGTAATCACGTAATTTTTTTCTACTATCAGAACGACCAAAACCATCAGTACCAAGTATACAAACATGTTTATTGGGAATAAATTGACGTATTTGTTCAGCTAAAATTTTCATGTAATCAGTAACTATAACTACTGGATTATTATTTATTATTTTATTTAAAAATGGAATTTTTGGTTTTTCTTTAGGATGTAACCTATTCCATCTATAACAATCTTGACCATCTCTAGCTAATTCAGTAAACGAAGTTACGCTGTACACATCAACACTAATATTATAATCTTGTGATAAAATTTGTGCTGCTTTACGCACATATCTTAATAATGCTCCAGAGCCCATTAATTGTATTGCACCAATACTATGACTATTACTACTTAATGTTTCCAATTTATAAATACCTTTACATATACTATATTCTATTCCATCCGGAATATTAGGCATCGTATAATCTTCATTTAAAATAGTTATATAATAATAAATATTTTCTTGTTTTTTACCATACATTCTGACTAGTCCATTATGGATAATTACTGCTAATTCATAAGAGTATGCTGGATCATAAGATAAACAATTTGGTATTATTAAAGATTGTACATGACTATGGCCATCTGCATGTTGTAATCCTTCACCATTTAATGTTGTTTTACCAGATACACCACCAATCAAAAAACCTCTTGCTTGTTGATCACCAGCAGCCCAACATAAATCACCAATTCGTTGAAACCCAAAAATAGAATAATAAATATAAAATGGGATCATAGGTAAATCATTATTACTATATGAAGTTGCAGCAGCTAACCATGAAGACGCTGCTCCCAATTCACTAATACCTTCTTGTATAATTTGTCCATTTTTATGTTCGTAATAAGTAGTTATATAATCTTTATCTTGTGCTGTATATTTTTGTCCTTGTGAATTATATATTCCGACTTGTTTAAATAAACCTTCCATACCAAAAGTACGTGCTTCATCGGCAATTATTGGTACGATTCTATTACCTATAGCTTTGTTTTTTAGTAAAATATTAAGTATTTTTACAAAAGCAGTAGTAGTAGATAATTTTGTTGTTTGCTTTATTAGTAATTGATGAAAATCATTTAATGCTGGTAAAATTAAAGGTTCAGTAAAATTTTTTAATCTAGATGGTAAATAACCATATAAATTCTTACGTTTGTTATGTAAGTAATGATATTCGACAGAATTTTTACTAAACTTAATATATGGTAATGAATCTGTACTGCTAGTAATTAAATCATGTAAATTTAATTTTTTTTTAATATAATCTAGCGATTGTGAATCAATATATTTTACTTGATGTGCAATATTAGCACTTTCAATTGGTTTACCAAGACCATAACCTTTAATAGTATGTAATAGAATTACTACAGGCTTATCGATAATATTTTTAGCTAAAGATAAAGCTGCATAAATTTTTCTTGTATCATGTCCTCCTCTAATTAATTGCCAAATTTCATTATCAGTCATATTTTTTACTAATAATTTAGTTTCTGGATATTTGCCAAAAAAATATTTTCTTATATAAGCTCCATCTTTTGATCTTAGTGTTTGATAATCACCGTCTAATGTCTCATTCATTAATTGAATTAATTTTCCAGTATAATCTTTATTAAGTAATGTGTCCCAATTACTACCCCAAATTACTTTAATTACTTCCCAACCAGCTCCAGTAAACATATTAGATAACTCATTGATAATTTTTCCATTACCAATTACTGGACCATCTAATCTTTGTAAATTACAATTAATAATAAAAATTAAATTATCTAATTTTTCTCTTACTGCTATATTAATAGCACCTTTTGATTCTGGTTCATCCATTTCTCCATCACCTAAAAATACATATACAGTTTGTCTACTAGTATCTTTAATAGATCTATTTTGTAAATATTTAAGAAATTTAGCTTGATAAATACCATTAATTGCTCCCAATCCCATAGATACTGTAGGAAATTGCCAAAAATCGGGCATTAATTTAGGATGCGGATAAGACGGTAGCCCATATCCATCAATTTCTTGTCGAAAATTATCTATTTGTTTTTTAGTTAATCTTCCTTCTAAAAAAGCACGTGCATAAATTCCTGGTGCACTATGTCCTTGAAAATAAATTAAATCTCCACCATCAAAATCATTTCTAGCACGAAAAAAATGATTAAAACATACTTCATATATTGTACTAATTGATTGAAATGATGATATATGACCACCTAAATCTAAATTTTTATTGTAAGCATTAAGTACAATCATAATAGCATTCCATCTAATTACAGCATTAATACGATTTTCTATTTCTAAATTACCAGGATATTTAGGTTCATTACAATGGTGAATTGTATTTATGTAGTCTTCTAAATTAGAAGAGTTATATTTATTTAAATGTTGTAACATACATTTTAATAAATACTTTGCTCTTCTTATACCATCATGATGAATTACTGATTCAATAGATTGAATCCATTCATCGGTTTCTATTACATCTATATCATCATTAGTTAAATTTGACATTAATATTCCTTAATTTATGAAATATTAAGTATTATTTAGTTTATTTGAATTACTAAAATATACAAAATATTTTTAACAATTAAATTATTATAATCAATAAATAATTTAAAAAATATTTATAAATTAATAATTAAAACATATTATTATTTAATATTATAATATAATATACTTTATTATGACATATATTATTGCAGTTACTGGTAGTATTGGCAGTGGTAAAACAACAATTACTAATTTATTTAAAAAATTTAACGTACCAATAATAGATGCAGATATTATTGCTAAAGAATTAATTAGTTTTAATAAAAATGTAAGTAGTAGTATTATAAATTATTTTGGTAAAAGAGTTAAAAAAATCAATAATATAATTGATCGTCATGCGTTAAAGCATATAATATTTAATGATAATAATGAAAGAATATGGTTGAATAAATTATTACATCCAATAATTATAAAACGTATTAATTTTATAATACGTAATATTGTTAATTCTTATGTTATATTAGTAGCACCATTGTTAATTGAGTGTAATTTACACTATTATGTACATAACATAACAGTTATTAATACTGAATATGAAAATAAAGTAAAACGCATACTAAATAGAGAAGATACAAATTATCAACAAATTAATAATATATTAAATACTCAAATTAAAACTGAGATTAAATTGAACTATGCTAATATTATTATTGATAATAATTCATTAATAGACGATGTCAATAGTGTTGTGCTACATCAATATTATTTATTATTAGCAACTAATGCATATATAAAAAATAATTTTAATATCTTTATTTAATTATTTATTTTTAACTCGTCAATTGAAACATTACTTAATATACTAATTACTTCATATTTTAATAAATTTAACATATTAATGAACATTATATAAGATTCTTTCTGATATTCTTGTTTTGGATCTTTTTGTGCATAACCACGTAAGTGAATACCTTGTCTTAAATAATCCATAGCAGATAAGTGTTCTTTCCATAAATCATCTAGTACTTGTAACATTATATATTTCTCAAATCTTCTCATTATTTTACTACCAACAATAGATTCTTTATTGTTGAATTTTAATATTTGTTGTTCTAATAATGTATTATACAATGTTATTTTATTACTATTAATTAAGTTTTTTGATATACAAAGAGAAAAATCATCCATTAATTTTTTTTTTAATGTATGAATAGGTATATCACTAAATATAAGATATTTTAATACATCCTGACGTATATTTATAATAATCGCGCTAATATCATCAGCATTAAGTAATTCGCTTCTTCTTTTATAAATTGCACAACGTTGTTCATTAATTACATTATCATATTCTAATAATTGTTTACGTACATCAAAATTATAATTTTCAACCTTACGTTGTGCATTAGCTATTGCTTTAGTAACCCAAGGATGTTCAATAGCATTATGAGTATGTATACTTAATTTACGCATTATATTAGTTATACGATCAGAAGCAAATATACGCATAAGAGAATCTTCCATAGATAAATAAAAGCGAGATGACCCCACATCTCCTTGCCTTCCTGATCGACCACGAAGTTGATTATCTATTCGTCTAGATTCATGTCTTTCCGTACCAATAATATGTAAACCACCAGCAGCTAAAACTATTGCTTGACGTTGTTTCCAATTATTTTTTAATAATGTTTTGTTAAATTTATGTGATTTAGATAATTTTTCTTGCCAAACACCACCTAATTTTATATCAGTACCTCTACCAGCCATATTAGTTGCAATAGTTACTGCTCCAGGTGTACCTGCTTGAGCAATAATGTCAGCTTCCATAGCATGATGTTTAGCGTTTAATACTTTATGACTGATACCAAGTTTTTTTAATTTTCTTGAAATTAATTCTGATTTTTCAATAGAAATAGTACCTACCAAAACTGGTTGTTGTCGTTTAATACAAGATTTAATGTCATCAATAATAGCATTTATTTTATCATATTCAGTTATATATACTAAATCTGGTAAATCATTACGTATCATTGGTTTATTAGTTGGTACAGTTACCGTGTCTAATTTATAAATTGATTTAAATTCTGTAGCTTCTGTACTAGCAGTACCAGTCATCCCTGACAATTTATAATATAGACGAAAATAATTTTGAAATGTAATAGAGGCTAGAGTTTGATTTTCATTTTGAATTTTTAAATTTTCTTTAGCTTCTATAGCTTGATGTAAACCATCTGACCATCTTCTATCTGGTATAACCCGTCCGGTATGTTCATCAACTATAATAACTTTACCATTTTTAACAATATAATCTATATTTTTATTAAATAAATTATGAGCTCTTAATGCAACAATTACATGATGCATAAGCATAATATTATTTATACAGTATAATGATTCTTTAGAATCTAATATATTAAATTGTACTAATAGTTTTTCAATTAAAATTAATCCTCTTTCTGTTAGATATACTTGCTTAGTTTTTTTATCTATAGTATAATGCCCATTACCATGGAATTTATAAGAATCTTCTTTTTCTTGGTACTTAAGAGTTGATATTAACTTGTTTATTTTTTTATATAAAAAAGTATTATCTTTAGATGTACCAGAAATGATTAATGGAGTACGAGCTTCATCAATAAGAATAGAATCTACTTCGTCAAGTAATGCAAAATATAAAGTTCTTTGTACTTTATCTGATTTATTAAGTATCATATTATCTCGTAAATAATCAAAGCCATATTCATTATTAGTACCATAAGTAATATCAGCATTATAAGCATATTGCTTTTGACGAATAGATAATCCTTGTAAATTTATACCAACAGTTAATCCAAGAAATTCAAATAATGGTTTATTTTGTTTTGCGTCTCTTTGAGCTAAATAATCATTTACTGTTACTATATGTACACCATATCCAGTTAAGGCATTAAGATAAGCTGGTAAAGTAGCTGTTAATGTTTTACCTTCACCGGTACGCATCTCTGCAATACAACGATAATGTAATATGATTCCACCTATTATTTGTACATCAAAATGACGCATACCAAATATTCGTTTACTAGCTTCACGCACTACAGCAAATGCTTCTGGTAATAAACTATCTATATTAATGCCATTAGCTAATTTAGAACGAAATTCATTTGTTTTATTAGATAATTGCTGATCAGTCATATTTGACATTTTTTGCTCTAAATTATTAACAATATCAACAATTTTATGTATATTACGTATTATTCTAGTATTACGATTACTAAAAATTTTGGTGAGAAATTTTATAATCATTTAATTATATATTATATAATAAACCAAGTTGTATTAAAAAATAATTAATAATAACTAATGTTGTAATAATAATTTTACTAAGAAAATAAATATTTATAAAATTAATTAATATTAATTTATAAATTATATACTATAATAACTAATATTTAATAGATAAAGTAATTAGTATGTTAAAAAAACCTTATATTGTTAACTTTTTAAGTTGTAATACATCATTAAAATACCATAATATGTCACTTTCTTTTAAAGAAAAAATTATATTTTTAATTAAAATTAATAATTTATTATATAAACTAATACCAAAAAAATTACATCCATATTGTCAAGTAATAAATTTTCGTAATAATTTACTAATTATAGGTGTTAGTGATGTAAGTTGGAAATTTTATTTAGACAATCTACATACTAAATTAATAGTAAAGTTACGTTCAAATATTTTACCTAGTTTATCTAATATAGTAATTAAAATTAGTCCTAACTTATTACTAAACAATATTAGTGTTAGTGTATCTTATAATAATATAACAAAAGTTACATTTACTAATAAGAGTATTAATACAATTAATACGTTAGTAAATACTAGTCATGGAACATGTAGAAATTCTTTAAAGAAATTAGCTAATATCATGTTACTAAATCTTATGTGTCACAATTATAAGTAAATCTCATTTAGAATAAAATTTACTAATAGTAATAGTATTTGGCACATTAAATTTTATTGGTGATTCTTGATCACTATTAAATGTAATTAGTTCCCAACTATCCGGATTAGATGTTATTGTTCTTAATAATTTATTATTTATAGCATGTCCAGCTTTGAAAGCATTAAATTCACCAATAATATTATAACCATATAAAAATAAGTCACCTATTGCGTCTAATAATTTATGACGTACAAATTCATTGTTAAATCTTAATCCATCTTTGTTTAAGATTTTATTTTTATCAATTACAATTACACAATCAATACTACCTCCTAAAGCTAAACCATGTTTGTGTAAATATTTAATGTCTTTTATAAAACCAAAAGTTCTAGCTGGGCTAATATTTTTAATAAATGAAGTAGTAGAAAAAGTTAAATTATAATATTGCTTACCAAAATTAATAATTGGATGATTAAAATCAATAAAAAAACTTAATTTAAATCCATTAAATGGTAGTAATTCAACCCATTTATCATATTCTTGAACACGTACAGATTTTTTTATACGAAAAAATTTTTTGTATGCATTTAACTCACAAATACCAACTCTAAGTATTAAGTAAATAAAACAATAAGCACTACCATCCATAATAGGGATTTCTGGTGCATCAACTTCTATTAGTATATTATCAATACCTAAACCAGATAATGTTGCGTGTAGATGTTCTATAGTAAAAATACGAATATTATTATGATTAACTAAACAAGTACATAATTTATTATCACATATAGTATGAATATTAATAATAAAATCTACTGGGAGGAGTTAAATCAACTCTACGATAGATAATACCAGAATTTTCTGATAACGGCTTTAGTACCATATTAACTTTTTTTCCAGTATGTAAACCAATACCAGTAATTTTTATAATATCTTTTATAGTACGTTGTTTAACCATATAAAAATTTATTTTAGTTATTTTTATTTATATACTAAAATATCTAATTTACAAGATTATGTTTAGTAAATTTAATTAATTTTAAAATTATTATAATCAATTAATTTGATTAATTATCATATAATTATTTATGTAATTAGCAATATTACCAATTGTGCCAGCTCCTTGAGTTACAATAATATCATTACTTTTAATAATTGACATTAATATAGAAATTAATCTATTAATATTTAGTACTAATATAGAATGAGTTTTATTATATTTATTTAAGGATAAACATAATAATTTACTATTAAAGTCTTTAATTGGTTTTTCCCCAGCTGAATATATTGTTAGTATTAATGTTATGTCAATATTAGATAACACACGAATAAAATTATTATATAAATCATACGTTCTTGTAAACCTATGAGGTTGAAATATCATAATAATTCTTCTATTAGGCCAACCAATACGAATAGTACTTATGGTTGTCTTTAACTCAGTAGGATGATGACCATAATCATCTATTAGTATGATTTTTTTTATTCTTTTATTCATGTAATTAATATTATATTCTCCTAAAATAGAAAAACGTCTTTTTACCCCACAAAATTCTGAAACAGACCTAATTATTTTAGATATTTTAATTTTTTCTTTTAGAGCAACTATAACTGCTGCTGTTATATTTAATG
>JAOBJR010000094.1 GCA_025728395.1 Candidatus Lightella neohaematopini | reverse complement strand
GATGGTAATAGACGTTGGGCACAAATTAGAGGTAAATTAAGTATTTTTGGACACAGAGAAGGAGTACAATCAGCTAAACGTGCTATAGAATTTGCAATAACAAATAATTTTAATACATTAACATTATATGCTTTTAGCAGTGAAAATTGGAATAGATCAATATCGGAAGTAAAATCATTAATGGATCTATTTACATATTCTTTAAAAAATGGAATATATAATTTACATAATAAAAAAGTTAAGTTAAAAATTATTGGTGATACATCTAAATTTGAAAAAACACTAAAAAAACTTATTTATAATTCAGAAAAATTAACTAAAAATAATAATGGATTAAATTTAAACATTGCCATAAATTATGGTGGTAGATGGGATATAATCCAAGGTATAAAAAAAATTATTAATAGAGTTCAAAAAGGATTAATTCATCCAAATCAAATAAATGAACAGACTTTATGCCAAGTAATATCTATGAATAATTTAGATCCTGTAGATTTAGTGATACGTACAGGAGGAGAATATAGAATTAGTAATTTTTTATTGTGGCAAATAGCATATTCAGAATTATTTTTTACTGATGTACTATGGCCAGATTTTGATGAAAATACGTTTTTTAGTGCTATAAAATTTTTTTCTCAAAGAAATAGAAGATTTGGTACTACCAAATAATTGATATAATAAAAATTAATAATGGACTAATTAATTGTTAATAAAAAGAATATTTACTACTATAATAATTATTTTTACAATAAGTTTATTACTTTTTAAATCTCCTAAATATATCTTTATTTTAGCATTATTTACTATTTGTACTTTAAGTTCTTGGGAATGGAGTAAAATATCAAATTTAAGAAATATTTTTTGTAAAATAACATTATTAATTACTAATAATGTTATTTTAATTATATTAATATTTTTAACTGTTAATACAAATGTACTGTACAGAAAATTTTTACTATTATTTTTAACATTTATACCAATAATTTGGTGGTTGGTAGCTATTTATTTACTTATAATTTATAATAAACTAATAAAAATATGGTATCGTTTAAAAATAACTAAATTATTATTTGGCACATTTATTATAATACCATTATTATACAATATTACAATTATATATTTATATTATCATAATATCGGATTGTTTCAAAATGCGTTATTACTGTACTTAGTAATAATAATATCATGTATCGATTCAGTATCATTTATATATGGTAGTTATTTTGGTTATAAAAGGATAATGCCTACTATTTCTCCTAATAAAACTTGGGAAGGATTTATTGCTGGGTTATTATCATCAATGATAATATCATTTATATTAATAAATATAATGTTCAATTATAATAAATTACTATTAATAGTAAGTTCAATTATATCTTTATTATTATCTATAATAGGTGATTTAACTGAAAGTATGTTTAAAAGATTAGCTAATCTAAAAGATAGTAGTAATATTTTACCTGGTCATGGAGGAATTTTAGATAGAATAGATAGTTTTTCTATATCTATACCTATATTTACATTTTTATTGATATTATTTAGTTAATATTAATAGCTTAATTTTAGTTTAATGTATATTTTAATAAAAATATAAAAAGCTTTATTAAAATAAATTATTTATAAATACATTAACTATTTAAATTTTTAGTATCTAAAAACTAATTTTAATTAATTAATAAAGTTTATTATGTTTATTAAAGTATTAAATCATCTAATATTAAAGATAATTTTACTATTTTCAATACTTATTATCATTCAACCTATTAGTGGTACAGAAAAATTTAATATACAACGTATTTTAGTAAAAGGATTAAAACATGTAGATATTAACTTTATAATAAAAGATATACCAATACATAATAATTTAATATCCATGCAAGATGTTAATAAAACTATTAAATCGTTATTTAATCTTGGTTATTTTAGTAATATACAAATTTTTTTAGATAAAAAAATATTAATTATACAAGTTACAGAAAGACCAATAATATCTTGTATAAGATTTTATGGTAATAATTATACAAATAAATTACTAATATTAAATTTATTAAAATTTAATAATGTTAAAGTTGGTGAGTTTTATAATGATTTTAATATTAAAAAATTCATATGTATGATGAAAAAATTTTATATTGGTATTGGTAAATACAATAATAAAGTTAATATTATAAAAAAAATAACATACAATAATCAAATTATAATTATTATTAATATTTACGAAGGCATAACAGCAAAAATTAAGAAAATTAATATTATTGGTAATTATAATTTTGACTATAAAACTTTAATTCATCTATTCAAATATATAAATAAATTAAAATTAAAAAATAATATTAATACCGAATTTATAGAAACAAAACTACAACAATATATAAAAGCACTAACTATATTTTATTTTAGTAATGGTTATGTAAGATTTTATATAGAACAAACTTATACTATTATATCTAAAGAAAAAAAAGACATTTGTATTACTATAAAAATACATGAAGGAAAACAATATAAAATAACTAACTTAATTATAAATTGTAATATACCTTATATATCTAATAATTTAAATTATATTAAATTAAATACAGTATATAATATTTATAGTTTAAAAAGATTAAAAAATAATATTAATAATTTATTTAATCAATATGGATTTATTAAAGCTAAAATTAATTATAAAATTAATATTAATAATTTAAATAAATCAATTACATTATACATTAATATTGATAGTGGTGCACGTTATTACGTAAGATATATACATTTTTATGGTAATAATTACACTCAAGATTATATATTAAGACGCGAAATATCACAAACAGAAAGTTCGTTTTTTAATAAAAATTTAATTAAAAGTGACATTTTAAAAATAAAAAATTTGGGATTATTTAAAAAAATAAAAGTAAAAATAAATTTTCTTAATAAAAAAAGTAATATTGTTGATATAATATATAAATTAAAAGAGTATAATTTTAATAAAATTAAAACTAATATTGATTTTAATATAAGTAATAATATTAATTTAAAATTAAATTTAATGAAAAATAATTTATTTGGGTATGGTAACAAAGTAAATATTATAGAATCAAAAAATAAATATCATAATTATTTTGAAATATTTACTATTAATCCATTTTTAACTCTAAATAAAGTTAATATGAAAGGTAAATTATTTTTTGATTTATCTAATAAAAAACAATATATTCAAAACGTTAATTGTGATAAATATGGTATAAGTATAAATTTTGATATACCAATTAACTATAATAATAACTTAAGTATTGGTTTAGAAAGTATACATAATATTTTATATAATATAAAATCTCAATTATCAACAATTTTTTATTTAAATAGTATTAATATTTATCCAAATATTGATACTTATATAAGTGATAATTTTAAGATTAATGATATATTACTATTAACTAATTGGTCTTATACCACTATTAATAAGAATAATTATTTTCCTAATAATGGTATACTAATTAATATGATAAATAAACTTACTATTTTAAATTCTAAGAATAATTTTTATAATATTATATTCAATATTAATAAATTTATATCTTTTTATAAAAAGAGAAATTTTATTTTAACTTCACACATGTATATTGGTTACTTAGGTAGTTTTAATAATAAATTAATACCATTTTACAACAATTTTTATATGAATAATAATAATTATGTGAGAGGATTTCAATATAATAGTTTAGGCAAAAAAAATATATATTATAATTGTTATCGTACTAGTACTTATAATAAGTGTATACTAACATCATCTAGTGATAATAGTGGAGGAAATATTATTACTGTAATAAATACTGAGCTAATATTACCATTACTTAAAAAGTATAAAAAAGTAGCACGTATGTCATTATTTATTGATATAGGTAATATTTGGAGCAAAAATAATTCATTAAATTTTACAGACAAAAATTTTAGGTTGTCTAATGGTATATCTGTAAGAATTATCTCTCCATTCGGTCCAATTTCAATTTCTTATGCTTATCCTATTAAAAAATATCATGATGATAAAATAGAAAAACTACAGTTTAATTTTAATAAATTTTATTAAAGTTATTAATTTTTTAAATATTTATAAATTTAGGTATATATCAATGTTTAACAGACTATTTATTATTAGTGTAATATTATTAACTATTATAACCCCATTTAAAATATTAGCTTGTAATAAAATTGCAATAGTTAATATTAATAATATTTTTCAACACTATCCAAAAAAAATAGAAATTGCAAAAAAACTTGAAAATGAATTTGAACATGAAGCAAGTGAATTACAATTAATGGAACGCGAAATACAAAATAAAATACAATATTTACAACATTATGGATCAAATATGAAAATTAATGAACGTAATGAGTTAGAAAATTCATTAATTAAACAACGTGAAAGCTTTTCTAATAAAGCACAAGAATTTGAACAAAACAATCGTCGTAGACAAGCAGAAGAACGAGATAAAATTTTAGTGATAATTCAAAATACGGTAAAAAGTATTGCTGTAAAATACAAGTATGATATAGTATTTGATGCAGGTACTATAGTTTACTCTAATAAAATTAAAGATATTACTAACGAAGTATTACAGTTAATTAGGTAATATAATTATGTTTACTATTAAAATAACTGATTTAGCAAAACAGTTAAATGCTGAATTAATTGGTGATGATAGTATAGTAATTTATGGTATTACTTCTATTTATAACACAAAAAAAAATTATATTACTTTTCTTGCTAATAATAAATTACGTTTTTTATTATCTAATTGTAAAGCATCAGCAATCATTATTGATAAAAATAATATACCGTTTTGTAAAATTACATCGTTAGTGGTAGCTAATCCTTATCTTGCTTACGTTTTATTTGCAAAAATAATATATAATTCATTGTTTGATAATATTAAAACAAGTAAAAAGAAAAAAGATATTTTATTAGGAAAAAATATTAATATTGGTAATCATGTAGTAATAGAAGATAATGTAAAATTAGGAAATAATGTTGTTATTGGATCAAATTGTTTTATTGGTAAAAATGTCATTATTAAAGATAATACTAAATTATCTAATAATGTTACTATTCATTATGATACTATAATTGGTAATAGTTGTATTATTCAATCTGGTACTGTAATTGGATCAGATGGATTTGGTTATATTAAAGATAAAAAAAGATGGTTAAAAATACCACATTTAGGACGAGTAATTATTAATGATTATGTAGAAATTGGATCATGTACTACTATAGACCGAGGTACATTAGATGATACTGTTATTGGTAATGGAGTAATTATAGATAATTTATGTCAAATAGCACATAATGTTATAATAGGTAAGTATACAGCTATTGCTGGTGGGGTAATAATTGCTGGTAGTTCACGTATAGGAAACAATTGTTTAGTAGGTGGTGCAACTGTTATTAATGGTCATATTAATATTTGTGATAAAGTTACTATTACTGGTATGAGTATGGTAATACGTTCGATTAAAAAATCTGGTATATATTCTTCTGGAATACCAATACAACAAAATAATAAGTGGCGTAAAACAGCAGTATTAACTATGAATATTAATAAAATTAATGAACGAATAAAAATTATTGAACGAGAAATGTCAATAAATAAATGATTTTTTTAATTATTTAATTTAACTAATAATGGTTTATTTTTTATTAGAAATAATATTTTAATAGGAATTATTTTTGAATATTAACAATTATTCTTTAAATATCAAAGAAATATTAGAGTTATTACCACATCGATTCCCATTTCTATTAATAGACCATGTATTATATTTTGAACGTGGTAAATTTTTACGTGCAATAAAAAATGTTTCTTTTAATGAACCATTTTTTCAAGGGCATTTTCCTAGAAAACCAATATTTCCTGGAGTATTAATTTTAGAAGCTATAGCTCAAGCAACTGGTATTTTAGCTTTTAAGAGTGTAAGTAAATTAGCACCAGGAGAGTTATATTATTTTGCTGCTGTTAATTCTGCTAGGTTTAAGAAACCAGTACAACCTGGTGACCAAATGATTATTGAAGTAACTTTCATTAAAGAGCGTAATGGAATGGCTAAATTTAATGGTATTGTTACAGTAGCTAATATATTAGTTTGTAAAGCATCTATGATGTGTGCTCGTAGAAAGGATATTTAAAAATAAAATGATTAATCAGTCTTCTTTTATACATCCTAGTTCTATTGTTGAAAAAGGAGCTGTTATTCATGCTGATGTATATATTGGCCCGTTTTGTTTTATAGGATCACAGGTATGTATAGGAGCAAGAACTACATTGAAATCACATGTTGTAGTAAATGGTATAACAAATATTGGTGAAGATAATAAAATTTATGCTTTTGCTATTTTGGGAGAAGTAAATCAAGATTTAAAGTATAATAGTGAACCTACTAGAGTAGAAATTGGTGATCGTAATATGATTAGAGAAAATGTTACTATTCATAGAGGTACCAGACAAGGTAGAAAAGTAACCAAAATTGGTAATGATAATTTGCTGATGGGTAATACTCATATTGCTCATGATTGCATTATTGGTAATCACTGTATTATGGCTAACAATGCTACTTTAGGTGGACATGTATCAATTGATGATTATACTGTCATTGGTGGAATGACAGCAATACACCAATTTTGTATTATTGGAGCTTACGTTATGATTGGTGGTTGTTCCGGAGTAGCACAAGATGTACCACCTTGTATTATAGCTCATGGTAATCATGCTATACCTTTTGGTTTAAACACAAAAGGTCTAAAAAAATATGGTTTTGCTAATTATGAATTACATGCTATTAATACAGCATATAAAATTATATATAGAAATGGTAATACCATAAAAAAAGCTAAATTAGAATTAACTAAATTAGCAAAACATAATCCAATAATAACTATTTTTTTAGATTTTTTATCTCGTTCAAAAAGAGGTATTATTCGTTAATATTATATTATGACTAAATTAGTAAATATCGGTTTAGTAGTTGGTGAATTTTCGGGTGATTTAATAGGTGCTAAATTAATAAAAAATATAAAAAAATATTTATGGAATGTTAATTTTGTTGGTGTTGCTGGACCATTAATGCAATTAGAAGGAATGAAAACGTGGCTTAATATTAATGAATTAATGTTATTTGGTATTACCAATGTAATTCCTTATTTATCAAAAATTAGGTTTATTAAATATGATATTTTAAATAAATTAATAAATGCTAATATTAGTGTTTTTATTGGTATAGATAGTCCAGAAATTAATATTTTTTTGGAAACTAGATTAAAAAAACGTAATATTTATACTATTCATTATGTTAGTCCATCAATTTGGGCTTGGCGTAAAAAAAGAATTAAAAAGTTAAAATACGCTACCAATAATGTGCTTATTACATTTCCATTTGAAGAAAAATTTTATAAATATTATAATGTTAATTATAAATTTGTTGGTCATCCTATAGCAGAAAATTTACCACTTTATCCAAATAAAATTTTAATGAGAAAAAAATTAAATATAGACAATAGTAGTTTATGCTTAGTAATGTTACCAGGTAGTCGTAAAATAGAAATAGATATGATTAGTGTTAGTTTTCTTAGATGTGTATTCATTTTAAAAAATATTATTCCTAATTTAATTATTATTGTACCATTAAATAATCAAGATCGTATTAATCAATTTACTAAAATTAAAAATAATATTATTCCTAATATTGATATAAGGATAATGAATTATCCAGCGTATCAAATAATGGTAGCTTCTGATATAGCTTTATTAACTTCAGGTACAGCAACATTAGAATGCATGATAGCTAAGTGTCCAATGGTGGTTGGTTATCGTATTCCATTGCTAGATTTTATTATCGCAAAGATATTAATTCGTATTAAATGGATATCATTACCTAATTTATTAGCTAATAAATATATAGTTGATGAATATATACAGAATGATCTTAAACCAGAATTATTAGCATCTACAATAATTAAAATTCTTTTAGATAAATGTTATCAACGTAAAATTAAAAATATTTTTGTCGACCTACATAAAAAAATAAATTTTAATGCTAGTGAACAAGTAACAAAAATAGTATTACAAGCTATTAATAATAGCTTATATTAATAATATAATTTATAATTATTATGTTACCTAAATTTATACATTTACATGTAAGAAGTGAATATTCTATAATAGATGGTTTATCCAATATTAATCAATTAGTAAATCAAGCAGTAAAATTTAATATGCCCGCATTAGCAATTACTGATTTTACTAATTTATATGGTGTAATTAAATTTTATAGTATTGCTCATAATTTAGGTATAAAACCAATTATTGGTGCTGATTTTATTATTAAAGATTATACTGATAGTTATCAATCATATGCAATTACAATATTAGTAATGAATAATGTTGGTTATAGTAATTTAATTTACTTAATATCTAAAGCACATAAATATAAAGTGAATACGTCTAGTGTTTTTATTTATCGTGATTGGTTAAAATATCATAATGCTGGATTAATTATTTTATCTGGAGCTCAATTTGGTGATATAGGACAATGTTTACTATATAATCAAAATGATAAACTAAATCGTTATATTTCATTTTATAAAACTCATTTTCAAAATAGTTTTTATTTAGAAATTACACGTAATGGTTTTGAGTTAGAAAATGAATATTTAAGCAAAGTTATTAATTTATCTATTGATCAAGACTTACCATTATTAGCAACCAATAATGTTAGATTCTTAAAAGAAGATGATTTTGAAACACATGCAGTTAGAGTAGCTATTAGTAATGGTGGTTATGTAAACAATAATAAAAATTTATCTACCTTTTATAGTAAAGAACAATATATGAAAAATGAAGAAGAAATGTGTGTGTTATTTAATGATATACCAGAATCACTAATTAATAGTGTTGAGTTAGCTAAAAGATGTAATGTAACTATTACATTAGGAAAATACTTATTGCCTAAATTTCATGTACCCAAAAAGTATACTGCTGAAAAATATTTAATAAAAATTTCTAAACGAGGATTAATAAACAGATTAAAAAATAATTTTGTTAATAAAACTATAAGAAATAAAAAATGGATTACTTATTATCAAAGATTAAATTTAGAATTAAGTACTATTATTAAAACTGGTTTTACTGATTATTTTTTAATAGTATCAGAATTTATTAATTGGGCAAAAAATAATAATATACCTGTTGGTCCTGGAAGAGGATCTGGAGCTGGATCATTAGTAGCTTATACTTTAAATATTACTGAACTAGATCCGTTGTTGTTTGGTTTAATTTTTGAAAGATTTCTAAATACAGAAAGATTATCTATGCCTGACTTAGATGTTGATTTTTGTATGGAAAAACGAGATTTAGTAATTAATTATGTTATTAATAAATATGGTGTAGATAATGTAGCACAAATTATTACCTTTGGTACTTTAACTGCTAAAGCAGTTATTCGAGATGTTGGTCGTGTTCTTGGATATCATTATAATTTTGTAGATAAAATTGCTAGATTAATTCCTATGGATTTTGGTATAACTTTAAAAAAAGCAATTTCAACTGAACCTAAGTTAGCAAAATTACTTAATAGTAATGAAGATGTAAAAATTATATTAAAAATGGCTTTTAAATTAGAAGGAGTAATTCGTAATGTTAGTAGACATGCTGGGGGAATTGTTATTACACCAAGTAAAATTATTAATTTTGCCCCGTTATATTTTGATGATAAAAGTAGTTATGCAGCAATACAATTAGATAAAACTGATATAGCTAAGATTGGTTTAGTTAAATTTGATTTTTTAGGTCTAAGAACTTTAACAATAATTAATCATACTATTAATATGATTAATAAAAAAAATACAAAATTAGGATTAAACAATATTAACTTATCCAATATTAAATTAAATGATAAAAATAGTTTTGTTTTATTAAATCAAATAAATACTAATGCAGTTTTTCAATTAGAATCAAAAGGTATGCAAGATTTAATAAAAAGATTAAAACCAGACTCATTTGATGATATTATTGCATTAATAGCTTTATTTCGTCCTGGACCATTACAATCTGGTATGGTAGATAATTTTATTAATCGTAAACACGGTATAGAAAAAATTTATTACCCTGACATTAATTGGCAACATGATTTATTAAAACCGATTTTGAAATCTACTTATGGTATTATTTTATATCAAGAACAAGTTATACAAATAGCACAAGTATTAGCTGGTTATAGCTTTATTGATGCTGACATATTACGCCAAGTAATTAGTAAAAAAAACTTTAAAGAAATGGATAAACAAAAGTTACTATTTATCAATAGTGCTAAAAAAAATAATGTTAGTGAACAATTAGCTACTAAGATATTTTATTTCTTAGAAAAATTTGTTCACTATGGATTTAATAAATCTCATTCTACTGCATATGCATTATTATCTTACTATACATTATGGTTAAAGGCTAATTATCCAGCAGAATTTTTATCATCTGTAATGACAGCTAATATAAATAATCAAAAAAAAATATCTGTTTTAATTCAAGAATGTGCTCTTATGAATATAAGAGTTATGTTACCGGAAATTAACTATAGTCAATACTACTGTTATGTTTATAATAATATTATTATATGTGGTTTAGGTATGATTAATGGTTTAGGATCTAACATAGCTAAGGAAATTATTAAAAAACGTAGTCAAGGAAAATTTAAAAATTTATTAGATTTTTGTATTCGTGTTGATACCGGAATAGTTAATCGATCTATAATTAAACAATTAATAAAATTTAATGTATTTCGTTTACTAAAAGTAACTAATAAATCTAGTGAAGATTATATTAATAATATTATAAATAAATCTAAACAATATGGTAGTTATTCAAAATATCAGATTGATATGTTTACGCATATAATTAATAAATAATAATATTAGTATAATTCTAAGTATAAATATTATGAATCTAGAATATCTTGATTTTGAACAACCAATTATAGAATTAGAAGAAAAGATTAATTTATTAAGTTTTAATAATAATAAAACAAAAATAAATGATGTTAATTTATCTAATAAAATTAATAAATTAAAAAAAAGAAGTATTGAACTAACCAATAAAATATTTTCTAATTTAAATAAATGGCAAATAATACAATTAGCAAGACATCCATTAAGGCCTCATACTATAGATTATATTAATACTATTTTTACTGATTTTGATGAACTGTCTGGTGATCGTATGTTTTCTGATGATAAAGCTATTATAGGTGGTATTGCGCGTTTAGAATCATATTCAGTAATGATAATAGGTCATGAAAAAGGTCGTAGTATTAAAGATAAAATTAAACATAATTTTGGTATGCCGTTACCAGAAGGTTATCGAAAAGCTCTTAGATTAATGCGTATGGCTAATAATTTTAATATTCCAATAATTACTTTTATTGATACTCCAGGAGCTTATCCTGGAGTAGAAGCTGAAGAACGGGGGCAAGCAGAAGCAATAGCAAGAAATTTATTAGAAATGTCTCATTTAAGTGTACCAATAATATGTATTATAATAGGTGAAGGTGGATCTGGGGGTGCTTTAGCTATTGGAGTAGGTGATAAAATTAATATGTTACAATATAGTATTTATTCAGTTATATCTCCAGAAGGATGTGCTGCATTATTATGGAAAGATAGTAGTAAAATATTATTATCTACTAAATCAATGAATATAACTGCGATAAATTTGAAAAAATTAAAATTAATTGATAGTATTATTGATGAACCTTTAGGCGGAGCTCATAAAAATTTACAACTAACCGCAATGAATATAAAAAAACAATTATTAATAGATTTAAATAAATTAAAATTTTTAAGTAAAAAACAATTATTAGAAAATCGTTATCATAAGTTAATTAATTATAATTATCAATTAAGTATGCAAACAAAATGATTAATAAAGATTGCACAAAATACTTACAACAACAAGTAATGAAATTTATTCATTCATATAATTATTTATTATTAGCTTTTAGTGGTGGCTTAGATTCTATGGTGTTATTAGATATAATTACAATATTACGTAATAAATACAATAATATATCCTTAAGAGCATGTTATATTGATCATCAACAAAGTAGTTTATCTTCTAATCAATGGTTGCATCATTGTATTTATGAATGTAAGCAACGTAATGTATCATTTATATACGATGTTGTTAAAGTGGATAAAGGTAATTTTGAACAAAGTGCACGTAATCAAAGATATCAAAAATTATTAAAAATTATAAAATATAATGAAGTATTAGTTACCGCACATCATCAAAATGATCAAGTAGAAACATTTTTTTTAGCATTAAAAAGAGGTAGTGGTCCTAGAGGTTTATCAGCAATGTCGATAGATCAACCATTTTATCATAGTAGATTATTAAGACCTTTATTAAATTGTTCAAAAACAATATTATTATCTTATGCTAATAAAAATAAATTAAATTGGGTGAATGATAATAGTAATTATGATAACTCATTGGATCGTAATTTTCTAAGAAATAATATTATACCTTTATTACAAAAAAGATGGAGTAATTTTTGTCAAAATGTTACCTTAAGTGCTTACTTATGTGCTAATCAAGAGCAATTAACTAATATGTTATTAAATAAACTAATTTATAGTATGATATTTCATGATGAATCATTAATAGTAGATAATATGATTGGGATGGATATAATTTGTTGTTTAGCTATTCTGCGTTTTTGGTTAATAAAAAAAGTTTTTATATCATGTTCTTATAAAAAATTAAATATAATATGGAATGAAGTAGCTTTAAGTAGAAATGATTCGTTAGCTAAGTTTTATATAAGTAATTTCACAATACAAAAGTTTAAAAATCGTTTATATGTACATAAATTTAATAATCAATATAAAGATTTTTGTAGTAAAACTATCATATTTACATCAACTAATAATTATAAAAGAATTTTATTACCTTTAAATTTAGGAGAAATTTTATTTTTAACAATAAATAATATTAATAATAAAAAATTAATATCTATTGTAAAAGCACCAGCTATAACAGATATTGTATCAATACGTTTTAATATAAAAAGTCAGACTTTAATAAAACTAACGCATACTAAACACCGTATTACCTTAAAAAAAATTTGGAAAACATTATCAGTACCTCCATGGCAAAGAAAAATTATACCTATACTATTTTATAATAATAAATTAATTGCAGCTATAGGATATTTTGTTACTGTTTATGGCATACCAATTAATAATAAATATTGGTATTTGTATTGGTTTAATAAAAATAAATACCTTTACTAAATTATATTTTGTTTAATAAAAATTGTATTATGTTATTACTACTAACTAGAGTAGTAGTATTATTAATACGGTCTTTATACTCTATTATTCCTTTATTTAAATTATTTTTACTGATAATTAGTATATTAGGTATACCAATTAATTCTATATTATTTAACATAACACCGAAATATTCTTGACGATCATAAAGAAGAGTATCTATATTATAATATAATAATTTTTCATAAATATATTCAGTTTTATTTTTTACTTCTATTGAAGAATAGAAATTAATTGGTAATAATGCTACGTTAAATGGGGCAATAATAGGTGGCCATTTTATACCATATTGATCATTATTTTGTTCGATAATAGCTGCAATTAATCTTGTTATTCCTATACCATAACATCCCATAATTAATTCTATTTTATCACTATCTTTTTTTATATAAGCTTTCATAGAATGAGAATATTTTGTTCCTAATTGGAAAATATGTGCAATTTCTATTGCATCATTTTTAGTTTTATTATGATTATTAATTTTTCTAGCATAAAATTCATGAGAT
>JAOBJR010000093.1 GCA_025728395.1 Candidatus Lightella neohaematopini | reverse complement strand
AACTATAAAATGTGGAGTTTGCATTTTATCATTTGGAACTATTATAGCTCTTACCCCACCTTGCCTTTTTTCAATTGCATTAACTTCTGCTCGTTTTTCATTTAATAAATAAGAAGCAATTGGTACAGGAGCAATTGCTCTTACTTCGTAAGTATTTTCTTTTAAAGCTTCTTCTTCAATTAATCGTAATATTGATAAAGATAGAGATTCATTATCTCTAATATGACCTGTACCGTTACATCTAGGACAAATATAATGACTGGATTCTCTTAATGACGGACTAAGACGTTGTCTAGATAATTCTAATAATCCAAATTTAGAAATTCGTCCTATTTGAATACGTGCTCGATCAATACGAACAGCTTCTTTTAACGAATTTTCTACTTCTCTTTGATGAGAAATTGTAGACATATCAATAAAATCAATAACAATTAATCCCCCTAAATCTCTTAATCTTAACTGACGAGCTATTTCAATCGTTGCTTCTATATTGGTACTAAAAGCAGTTTCTTCTATATCTCCACCTTTAGTTGATTTAGCTGAATTAATATCAATTGCTGTTAATGCTTCTGCTGTATCAATTATAATTGATCCTCCAGAAGGCAAAAATACCTTACGCTGAAAAGCAGATTCAATTTGTGATTCAATATGATAGTGACTAAATAACGGAATATCACCATTATATAATTTAATTTTATTTATAAAATCTGGTCTACCTAAAGTATTAATATGTTTTTTTGCTATATTTAATGTATCTTGATCATCAATTAATATTTCCCCTATATCAGGTCTTAAGTAATCTCTAAAAGTACGTACTATTACGTTACTGTCTTGGTGAATTAAGAAAGGTGCTTGTTTTTTACTAGCAATTTGCTTTATCATTTGCCAATGTTTTAATCTTAATGATAAATCCCATTGTAATGCTTCTACTGGTTTACCAATACCAGCTGTTCTAATAATAATACTCATACCTAGTGGTATTTCTAATATTGATAATATCTTTTTTAGTGCAATTCTATCATAACCTTCTATTCTTCTAGAAATACCAATTGGACGAGGATTATTTGGCATTAATACTAGATAGCTACCAGCTAAATTAATAAAAGTAGTTAATACAGCTCCTTTATTACCTCTTTCTTCTTTATTAATTTGTATAATAATTTCTTGTCCTTCAAATAAAATATCTTTTATATTTTTTTTATTAGCAAGATAATTTTTATTATTTACAAAATATTCTTTAGAAATTTCTTTAAATGGAAGAAATCCATTTCTTTCTGTTCCATAGTCAACAAATACAGCTTCTAAACTAGGTTCTATACGAGATATTTTACCTTTATAAATATTAGATTTTTTTTGTTCATAACCAAAATTTTCAATGTTTAAATCATATAATTGTTGTCCATCTACTAATGCTATACGTAATTCTTCTTTTTGTGTTGCATTAATTAACATTCTTTTCATTTAGTATTACTCATATTTAATAATTATATGAATGATATATCAACTATATTAATAATAATTAGTTGATATATTGTTATACTTAAATATTAGATTTAGTAATTTAGAGTATTACAATTGTTGATATTATCATAATTAATATTATTAATTTTTTATATATAATATATTATTACAATAATATAAAAAATATTAATTATTATTAAATAATTTAGTTAAAAATAGAATATTAATTTATTAGATTATACTATATAATAGTATTTTAATTATTTGTTAATTAATTATAATATTTAGTTTAATAAAATTATTATTAATATATTTTAATATCATTGTTTATTTAATATCAGTGATACATAATATAGATAGTTTTGTAATTAAAATTTATTTATTAATTTAATAATTATTAATTAATTAATTTTATAAAGATTTTACTATAAAATATAGGGATTATTTATGGCTGTTCAACAAAGTAGATCAACAAGATCAAAAAGAGGGATGAGAAGATCTCATCATGCATTATCTAGTGTTAATTTATCATTAAATAAGTATTCAAATGAAGTGCATTTAAGGCATCATATTACATCTAGTAAAATTTATAGAAAATATAAATTATTTACTAATAAATAAATTAATAAGATTAGTGTGATTAATAATTTTTTATTTAGTTCCATTGATTAAAACATAAATAGTTACATTCATGTTTACTAAAATAATTGGTACTGGTAGTTTTTTACCTAAAAATATTAGATCTAATAAAGATTTAGAAAAAATAATTGATACTTCTGATGAATGGATTATTACAAGAACAGGTATTAAAACAAGACACATAGCAGATATAAATGATACTGTATCTAGTATGGGTAGCTATGCAGCAAAGCAGGCATTAATTATGGCTGATATTGATTTTAATAAAATTGATATGATTATTACAGCTACTACATCATCTAGTCATGCTTTTCCTAGTTCTGCTTGTCAAATTCAACTTAATTTAAATATAAATAATAGTATATCATTTGATATAGCTGCTGCCTGTACTGGATTTATATATGGATTAAGTATTGCTGATAATTATATTAAAAATGGATTAGTTAATTATGCATTAGTTATTGGTTCTGATATTTTAAGTAAAACTGTAAATATTAATGATAGAGAAGCAATAGTTTTATTTGGTGATGGTGCTGGGGCAGCTGTATTATGTAAATCTGATACTCCTGGTATCATATCTGCTAATTTACACGCAGATAGCAAATATGGTCATTTATTATCACTACCATATTACAATTATGATTTTAGAATAGTACCTACTTTAAAAATGTCTGGTAATGAAGTATTTAAAATTGCAGTTAATAAAATGGTAAATTTAGTTAATGAAACGTTACATATAAATAAAATTAATCTTCATAATATTGATTGGTTTATACCACATCAAGCTAATTTACGTATGATTACAGCTATTTCTAAGAAATTAAATATAGAAATGGACAAAATTATTATTACTGTTGATAAACATGGTAATACTTCCGCTGCTTCTATCCCTTTAGCTTTAGATGAAGCTATAAGAGATGGTAGAATAAAACTAGATGATCTTATATTATTAAAAGCATTTGGTGGTGGATTTACATGGGGATCAATATTATTAAAATTTTAACTTATGAATAATATTGCTTTAGTTTTTCCTGGACAAGGAATCCAATCTATCGGAATGTTAAGTAAATTTAGTGAATTTTTTCCATTAATAAAAAATACTTTTACTGAAGCATCAACAGTACTAAATTATGATTTATGGTACTTACTAAATTATGGCCCAATTGAAGAGTTAAATAAAACTTATTTAGCTCAACCAATGATATTAACAAGTTGCGTATCTATATGGCGGATATGGAATAATATTTGTAAAATAAAACCAATAATAGTTGCAGGTCATAGTTTAGGAGAATATACAGCTTTAGTGTGTAATGGTTGTTTAGATTTTAGTTTAGCATTAAAAATAGTATATTTTAGGGGTAAATTAATGCAAAAAATTATATCTAATAATGATGGAATTATGCTAGCTATTATTGGTTTAAATAAAAATCAAATTAATTATGCATGTAAGCAAGCAGCAAAAACCCAAGTAGTGGTTATATCAAACTATAACTCATATAATCAAATTGTAATTTCTGGGCATAGGTCAGCAGTATTACGTGCCGAATTAATATGCAAGAAACTTGGTGCTAAATATACAAAAATATTACCTATTAGTATTCCATCTCATTGTATTTTAATGAAACCAGCAGCAAAAGTTTTTAAAAAATATTTAGAAAAAATTAAACTTAATAATTTTACAATACCTATTATTCATAATACAACTAATAATATAAATAATTGTAAGAAAAATATATTTGAGTTATTAACTAAACAATTATATTATCCGGTAAATTGGATTAAAATAATTAATTACATTGTAAAAGTGATTAAAGTTAATAAAATAATAGAAATTAGCCCTATCAATGTACTTACTAAATTTAACATTAATATAACTTGTAATAATATATTTTGTGTTAGTATAAATAGTACTAAATCATTATTAAAATTAGCAAAAGATGTTAGTATATAAATGAACTATGGATAATAATAATAAAATAGCGTTGGTAACAGGAGCTAGTAGGGGTATTGGTTTTGCTATAGCAAAATTACTATCATTAAATGGTTTTACGGTAATTGGTACGTCAACTAATAAGTATGGATTAAAAACTATTAATAGTTGTTCAAAATATAATATAATAGGTAAAATATTAGATTTATCTAACTATAATGATATTAATAATTTTTTGAGTAATTTATTTAATGAATTTAATAATATAGATGTATTAATAAATAATGCTGGTATTACCAATGATAGTCTATTTGTACGTATGTCAAGTAAATCTTGGCAATCAGTAATTAGTGTTAATTTAACATCAGTATTTTATATTACTAAAGCTATAGCAAAACGTATGATAATTAATAAATTTGGTAGAATAATTAATATAAGTTCAGTTATAGGTAGTATTGGTAATATTGGGCAAGTAAATTATGCAACTGCAAAATCAGGTATAATAGGTTTTAGTAAATCTTTAGCTAAAGAATTAGCAAGATATAATATTACAGTTAATGTAATATCACCAGGATTTATTATGACGGATATGACAAAAAACTTAAATGATAAACAAAAAAATTATATATTATCTAAAATTCCTTTAAATCGTTTTGGTACTCCAGAAGACATTGCGCATGTTGTCTTATTTTTATCTTCTAATAATTCATCTTATATTACCGGAGAAACTATTAATGTAAATGGTGGTATGTATATGATATAATAAAGTTATAAATTATTAGTTTGTATTAAATTTTATAAAATATAGGAGTTATTATGAATAACATTGAAGAACGTGTTAAAAATATTATAGCTGAACAATTAAGTATAAAAAAAGAAGATATAATTAATAGTTCATCATTTGTAGATGATTTAGGAGCTGATTCATTAGATACTGTAGAATTAGTTATGGCTCTAGAAGAAGAATTTAATATAGAAATACCTGATGAAGAAGCTGAAAAAATTACTACTGTGCAGGCAGCAATAGATTTTATTCAATCACATACTAATGAGTAAATTATTGATACTCATGAAAAATATTTATTTGATAAAATACTTTAGTATGTAATTAATAAAGATAATATTTATTTTTACATAATTTATTTTTATAATTACATCTAATGTATTTTATTAATGGTATTGAATATTGTTATCCTGTGCCGAATAGTCGTTATTTAAAATTTGGTGATGGTTTTTTTACGACTATTAAGTTAGTTAATGGTAAGTTATTATTATTAGACTGGCATATTAACAGATTAATTTATACCGCAGAAAGATTATTATTTCATACATTTGATCCTAATATTGCTTATCAAGACATACTAAATTTTAGTAATAATAAAGATAACGGTGTTATCAAAATACTTATAAGTAACATTATAAATAAAGACTTTATAATTAATATTAATAATCGAAAGTTGTTGTATATTCTTTCTTTTACTAAAATACCAAAATATTATAATACATGGTATTTAAATGGTATAACTTTAGGTATTAGTCCAATAAGATTATCTCATAATACTTTACTAGCTGGATTAAAGCATACTAATAGATTAGAACAATTATTAATATCTTCATATATAAGAAGTATTAATGTTGATGAAGTAATAGTTTTAGATATAAATAAAAATATTATAGAATGTTGTAATGCTAATATATTTTGGCGTAAAGGAAATATAATTTATACACCATTACTAACTTATGCTGGTGTTTCTGGTATTATGAGAAAGTTAATAATTTCGTTATTACCAAAATTTAATTATATGTTAAAAGAAGTTTCTGTTTCTTTAGAAGAAATTATTACCGCAGAAGAAGTATTCATTACTAATTCTTTAATATTAGTTGTATCAGTAAACAATATTATTAATTGTTTTTTTCGTAAAAAAACATTATTCAAAATCTTGATAGAGTATTTTAACAGTATTAATTTTATTTAAAAATTAAATTGCTTACTGCTGCTAATATTGTATTTATATATCTTAATTTATTTTAAATGAACTTTTATTTTTTAAATTTAATTATATGGAATATAATATATTAAAAAATCTATATTTTTTAAAAAATTAAAAATATAAATAATTATAACATTGTAAATTATTTAAAGTATTATATAAATATTAATTTATAAATTATAACATATTTATTAAAAATTACTATTAACATAAAAATTAATGATGCTTAGTATATTTATTTTGATTAATTATTAGATTAGAAAATAAATTATTAAATATATTAATATGAGTATTCATAATGGAAAATTTATAGTAGTAGAGGGATTAGATGGAGCTGGAAAAACTAGTGCTACTAAACAAATATTAAAAATATTACGTTATTATGGTATAGTAAATGTTAATATTGTTCGCGATCCTGGTGGAACACCATTGTCTGAAATATTAAGATTACTTATTACTGGTAAGTTTAATTACAATATTGATGAACCTACTAATTATGCAGAATTATTTATGTTATATGCTGCTAGGGTCCAGTTAATCGAAAAATTTATTAAACCTAAATTAAAAAAAAATTATTGGATTATTAGTGATAGATATTATCTTTCTTCTTATGCATATCAAAGTGGTGGTAGATACATTAATGATCAAATATTAAAGTTTTTAGATAATATAATATTACGTGGGGTTTATCCAGATTTAACTATATTTTTAGATGTACTACCTAAAACTGGTCTAGATAGAATAAAAAATAATAATACTAGGTTAGATCGTATAGAAAATGAATCATTAAATTTTTTTTATCGTGTATATAATTATTATAAAAAATTAGTTAAATTTAACAAAAATATTATTTGCATCAATGCTAATCAATCTTTATCTATAGTAAATCAAGAAATTAATTATTATATATCAAAATGGCTTATGAAAATAATGTAAATAATTTTATGTGGTATCCTTGGTTAAATAACCAATATAAAAAAATTATTAATTTTTATAATAAAAATAGATATAGTACAATAATTGTGTACAATTCAATCAATGATAATAGTAATAATTTACTTTGTTACGCAGTTAGTCGTAGATTAATATGTCAAAATAGTAATTGTTATAAATCTTGCAATGTATGTAATAATTGCATATTAATGTCTAATAATAATTATCCATACTATTATAAATTACATCATTTAACATTAAATATACAAAAAATTAGAGATATTATTACTAATATCAGTAAACTTAGTCTTAAACAGGTAAAAGTTATATATATTACCAATATTGAAAAATTAACATATCAAATAATTAGTACATTACTAAAAATTATAGAATATCCACCATCAATGACATATTTTATTTTATCATGTAATAATATTTCAATTGTACCTATGACAATAAGAAGTAGATGTATTTGTTGGAGTATACAAATTCCTAATGAAAATTATAGTATTAAGTGGTTACAAACTATTATTCATAATAAGGAAATTATTATTCGTACTTCTTTACGTATTTGTAATGGTAGTCCTATTAATGCAATATTATTACTACAATCTAAATTATGGAATAGTAGATATGTATTACTTAATCAACTAAATAATGCCTTATTAAAAAATAATATGTTATTACTATTACCTATTTTAAATACTAATGATAATAAAATAATATATTTGTTGATTACATTTATTAGTGATATTATTAAATTAATGAAAAATACTAATAGATCATTTTTAATGAATCTTGATTCTATTAATAAAATAAATAGTTTCTTAAGTACAGATAATATTAATATTTACAAAATATATAAATTATGGGATAATTTAATTAAGTGTTGGTATTATTTAAATTATAAAAATAATATAAATCGTGAGTTATTAATATTACATTTTTTAGTTAATTGGTAATTTTAAATTATGTTTTTAATTGATTCTCATTGTCACATTGACAAATTTCATTATAATGGAATTATAGATTATAATTTAAAAAACTTATTATCTAATGCTAAGTTAAATAATGTTAAATTATTATTAACAGTATGTACTAAATTAAATTATTTTCATGAATTAATTAATATTAACAAAAATTATAACAATATATTGATTTCTTGTGGTGTACATCCTTTATCTATTAATAATAATTATAATTATCATAAATTATTAGATTTATCACTAAATAATAATGTTGTTGCGATTGGGGAAACAGGATTAGATTTTTTTTATGAAAAAAATTTAATAAAAAAAAATATACAAAAAAAAGTATTTATTGATCATATTTTAGTAGCAGAGAAATTAAATAAACCAATTATTATACATACTAGAAATTCGTTTTTAGATACTATAAATATATTAAAAAATTATAATAAATTATCTGGAGTATTTCATTGTTTTAGTGAAGATATTAAATTTGCTAGTTTAGCATTAGATATTGGTTTTTATATATCATTTTCTGGAATTTTAACATTTAAAAATGCTAAAGTAATTAGAGAAACATTAAAATATGTACCATTAAATAAATTATTATTAGAGACAGACTCGCCATATTTAACTCCTGAACCATATAGGGGTATTTATAATCAACCAGCTTATTTAAAAAATATTGTTGAATGTGTTTCAATAATAAAAGGTATCTCATTAAAAAAATTATCTGATATATTATTAAATAATTTTTTACAATTATTTAAAATTACTATATAGAGAGTTACAATGAATAAACATTATATTTTTATGAATATTATAAATAAAAAAACTAATACTAAGATTTTATATCAAGATGATTTTGTGACTGCTTTTCATGATATTAATAAGAAAGCTCCAGTACATATATTAATTGTAACTAACAGGCTAATTGCTTCATTAAATGATATTAATGATGATGATACTACTTTGTTAGGTAAATTGTTAATTGTTGCCACCAAAATGGCTAAAAAATATCATATAGATAAAAGTGGTTATAGATTAATTATAAACTGTAATTTTCATGGAGGACAAGAAATTAATCATTTACATATACATTTATTAGGTGGTAAGCCTTTAGGTAGTATATTATAGTGAGAATTAAATTATTAATTGGTACTATATTACTAACTATAGTATTATTTATACTAAGTAGTTGTTCATTTAATAAAATAAAGAATTTAAATATTAATAAGTTAAGTAAATTCCATCATAAATCTAATATCAGTTGTCTAACTAATAATAAAATTAATAATTGGTATAGTTGTTTTTTAATAATATTTAAACAATCATCAAAACTAAATATTATTAAAAATAATGAATTAATACTAGTTGATAGTATTATTAATAATACTAATGATTATTTAAATATAGAAAGTATTACTGAAGAATTAATAAAAGCATTAAGTAATTTTTTAGATAAAAGACAAATAGTAAGCATTCAACAACTAAAGTTAGCTTACAATAAATTGGGTAGTGAAATTAATTCTATACCAGTGTCAATAAATAAATCAATATGGCTAAGTAATTACTTACATAGTAAGTATATAATGTACACTACTATTAGTAATTATAATATTTTTCCTAATATAGAGATAAAAATTTTTAGTACTAAAACAGGAGAAATAATATGGTCTAGTAACTTTTAATTTAAATTTTCTAACCAATGCATTTCATTGATCCAATTTTTTGGTGGGGTTTCTATAATTATGGGAATTTTATTTAATTCATTGTTTGACATAATCCATTTAAACATTTTAGTGCCTATCATTCCTTGCCCTAAAGATGCATGTCGGTCAATCCTACTATTACATTTATTTTTTGAATCATTTAAATGAATAGCTTTTAAATATTTTAATCCAATAATATTATTAAATTTATCAAATACTTCATAATAATTATTACTCATATCATAACCAGCTGCAAAAGCATGACAAGTATCTAAGCATACACCAATTCTATTCTTGTCATTAATCATATTAATAATATTAGATAAATGTTCAAAATTAAATCCTACGCTACTTCCTTGTCCGGCAGAATTTTCCATAATTAACATAATATCATTAAATTTATTTAATGCTAAATTAATCGATTCTGCTATTCTTATTAAACAATTAGTAATACTAATTCTATATAAATGATTACCTAAATGAAAATTAATTAATTTTAATCCTAATTGTTTACATTTATGTAATTCACTAAAAAATAAATATCTTGATTTATTAATACCATTAGTTGTTGGATGACCTAAATTAATTAAATAACTACTATGAACTAAAATTTGATCGGATGAATAATTATATTTTTTACAATTACTACGAAAATTGATAATTTCTTCTATATGTAGAAATTTATTTACTAAATTAGTATTCGTTAAAAATAAAGAAAACGCTTTAATTTTTAATTTATTAGCAATTAAAACTATATTAGATAGCCCATATTTTGTTGTGATATGGAAACCAATTAATTTCTTATTTTTCATATAATAATTAAAAATAAATATTATAAAAATTTACAACTTTAGATATAATTAATTATCTAGATTATCTTTAATCCAACATCTTTGCTTGTTAAAGTTTTTACTATCATTAAATTATTTTTATCTTGAAAAAAATCATATATATTTTTTGCTATTTTTAAACCAATTCCCTTAATTTGTGTTAATGTTTTAATGTCACTAACAGCTAACGAATTAATATTTTTATAAAATTTTGATAATAAAATTGATGTGACAATTCCTACTCCATTTATTCCTAATGAATATATAAAATTAGGTAAATTAATATTTTTTTTAGATTGCTTTATTTCATAAATAATTTTTTTTGCTAATTTGTGGTTTATACCATTAATTTTAATTAAATCAATTTCTTGTAAATAAAATATATCTATTAAATTTGATATAATATTATTACTTACTAATTTAGATATTAGTTTATTTCCCAAACCAGGGATGTTAACAGCATCTTTTGATACAAAATGTTTAACTAGTTCAATAAATTGAGCGCTACAATTTAATTTACCAGTACAAATTAGTTTTGTTTTACCAAAACTATATTTGGTAGCAGAACTACATACAGGACATTTGCTTGGTATTTTTATTCTTATAGCATTACTATTTCTTTTATATAACAAAACTTTAATAATTTTAGGTATTACATCACCTATTCTGCTGACAATTACAGTATCATTTATCATAATATTTAATTTTTTTATTTCATTAAAATTATGTAGACTAGTACTAGTTATATTAGCGCCAGCAATATTAATCATATCTAGTTTAGCTACTGGGGTAATTACTCCAGTTCTACCAACTTGGTATATAACATCTTTTATAGTAGTAATTTTTTCATGTGAAGGAAATTTATATGCTACAGCCCATTTATGAACTTTATTAGTTACACCTAATTTTTTCTGCATTGCAAAAGAATTTATTTTAACTACTATACCATCAGTATTAAAATTAAGTAGTGATTTTTTTTTATACATATTATTGTAATACTTTATTATGTCTTTAGTGTCAGTAAAACAACTAATATATTTATTAATTGGTATATTATATAATTTTAAATGTTGTAATAAATTATAATGATAATCAAAAAATAATTCTTTACTAAGAATATTAGCACTGTAACAATAAAAACCTAACAATTTTTTACCAGAAATATCTAAATTAGATTTTCTTAATGCTCCAGCAACATTATTACGTTCATTCAATAAATTAGATTTATTATTTCTAATTAAAAATACTTCACCTCTAATCTCTAATAATGATGGAATTTTAGTAATATTATTTTTTATTGATAATGGTATACTACTTATAGTAACTATATTATTAGTTATATTTTCTCCAATATAACCATTACCTCTTGTAACTGCATATTTTAATTTACCATTTTTATATAAAATACTTACAGCTACTCCATCAATTTTTGGTTCACAACAATATACAACACGATTAATTTTAAATATATTACGTATTTTATTATCAAAATTTATTAAGTCACTATAATTATATATACTATTAAATGATAACATTGGTGAAATATGATGAATACTGTTGTGAAAATTTTTAATATTTACATTTATTTTTTGAGTTGGTGACTCTGATGTAATTAAGTCTGGTCTAAGATTTTCTAATAAAATTAATTCCTTTATGGCTTGATCATACTCATAATCTGAAACAATTGGCTTATTTTTTACATAATATAAATAATTCCAATAGTTAATTAATTTACGTATACCAATAATCTTTCTTTTAATCTTACCCATATTAGTATCTTTAATACTATAGTGTTTATGACATATAATTTATCTAATTATAAATTAATTTAATTAGTTAATATATTTAATTTATTAAAAATAAAAAATTAATTTTGTATTAATTATGAAATAATTGATAATATATAATTAATTATATAAAATTTCATTAAAATATTTAATTAAATAATAATTATAGGTAATAAATTTTGAAACAATTAAAATTTTTAAAAAAAAGTACTAATCTATCTATAGATACTGGAAATATTAATTATATTAAATATTATATGGTTGATCACGTAACTACAAATCCATCAATAATTTTTAAAATTATTAATTCTTATAGTTATAAGAACTTATTAGATAATGCAATATTATACGCAAGAAAAAAAAGTATTTTCTTAACAAGAAGAATAAATTACGCTATAAATAAATTTTTAGTTAACTTAATTAATAAAATTTTAAGTATTATATCTGGTACTATTTCTATAGAAATAGATGCTAGATTTTCTTTTAACATTGATTTATGTATAAGAAAAGCACAGGAACTAATAAATATGTGTAATGAATATGATATTGATAAATCACGTATTTTAATAAAAATAGTTTCTACTTGGGAGGGAATAAAAGCAGCTGAAGAACTTCAAAAAAGTGGCATTAATTGTAATTTAACATTAATACTGTCTTTTATTCAAGCTAGAGCTTGTGCTGAAGCTGGAGTATATTTAGTATCTCCTTTTATTAGTAGGATTAATGATTGGTATATTAATAATAAGGGTAATAATTATAATAATAATTATGACTATGGTGTAAATTTGGTAAAAAAGATTAATAAATTTTATAAATATTATAATTATAAAACAGCAATAATGGGAGCTAGTATACGTAATATTGATCAAATCATGTCATTAATTGAATGTGATTATTTAACAGTTCCTCCAAAGATATTATCTAAATTAAAAAATATTAGTTTTATAAAAGATTCTATAATTGATAGATATAATTTTAATAATAAAAATAAATTACCATATATATCAGAAAATGAATTTAAAACTAAATGTAGTAAAAATTTAATTGTTATGAATAAATTATATGAAGGAATAAATAAATTTATTTCAGATCAAATTAATATAGAATATTTTTTAGCATCTAAATTATATTAATATAATTTTTAATTTCAATTACTTAAATTAAATAGATATTTAAAGTATTTATATTATTTATGATAAGTAGAAAAATTTTAGCAAATGCTATTCGCATATTAAGTATTGATGCTATACAAAATGCTAATTCAGGTCATCCTGGAGCTCCTTTAGGTATGGCTGATATAGCTGAGGTACTTTGGAGAGATTATATAAATCATAATCCATTAAATCCATTTTGGT
>JAOBJR010000092.1 GCA_025728395.1 Candidatus Lightella neohaematopini | reverse complement strand
GGTGTACAAACACATGGTAAAATTTCATTTTTTTGGATAAAGATAGTTGGTGTTTTTAAATATTTTACTTTTCCTATTAGTAATTTTAATTTACATAGACCACATTGACCTAATTTACATTGATATTGAATATTAATATTGTTTATTTCTAATGTATATAATAAAGAAAAATGTTCTTTATATGAATATAATAATATATTACTAGAATATAAATGTACTTTATAAATCATTATTAAATTTTTATAACTTAAAATTATTTAATTCTTTATAATTAATTGTAGAATCTATTTGTCCTACTAAATATGAACCAACTTCTACTTCTTGTGGAGCCATTTGTACATTATCTGATATTAACCAATTGTTAATCCATGGAATTGGATTATAATTAATATTAAATATTGGTTTAAAACCAATAGCTTTCATTCTAATATTAGTAATATATTCAATATACTGACATAATATTTCTGTATTTAATCCAATTATATTACCCTTACAAAATAAATAATTTACCCATTCTTTTTCTTGTTGAGCTACTAACAAAAATAAATTATTACTTTTTTCTTTACAGTTATAAGCAATATCAGACATTTCTTGATCATCTTCACCAGAATGAATTAAATTTATTATATATTGTGTTCCAGTAACATGTAATGCTTCATCTCGTGCAATAAGTCTAATTATTTTTGCATTACCTTCCATTAATTTTCTTTCAGCAAATGCAAAAGCACAAGCAAAACTAACATAAAATCTAATTGATTCTAAAGCACATATACTAATTAAACATAAATATAATTTTTCTTTTAAGGTTCTTAAATTAATTGTTATCTTATTACCATTAATATAATGTATACCAGTACCTAATAAATTATAATGATTAACAAAATTAATTAATTCATCATAATAAAATACAATATTTTTAGATCTCTTCAAGATTTCTTTATTAGATATAATATTATCAAAGATTAACGATGGATCATTAACAATATTTCTAATAATATGCGTATACGATCTAGAATGAATAGTTTCATAAAATGACCATGTTTCTACCCATGTTTCTAATTCTGGAATTGATATGATTGGTAATAAAGAGATAGTAGGGCTACGACTTTGTATAGAGTCTAATAATGTTTGATATTTTAAATTACTAAGAAAAATATGTTTTTCTTTTTCCGATAAAGTTAAATAATCTATTCTATCACGAGAAATATCAATTTCTTCAGGTCTCCAAAAAAAAGATAATTGTTTTTCAATTAATTTTTCAAAAAAAATATATTTTTGTTGATCAAATCTAGAGATATTAACAGGTTGACCAAAGAACATTGGTTCTGCTAATTGATTATTTTTTAATTGAGAAAATGTTGTGTATAACATAATTTATTTACCTAATATATTAATCTTTAAATTTTACAAGCACCACTATCACAATCATTATTATTTGTTAATGTTTGATTTAAAATATTTATGTTATTATCACGTGTATTCTGATAGTATAAGGTTTTTATTCCTAGTTTATAAGAAATTAATAGATCTTTTATTAATTGTTGCATAGGTATTTTTCCAGATAAAAATTTACTAGGATCATAATTAGTATTAGTAGAAATTGACTGATCAATAAATTTTTGCATAATACTCACTAATTTTAAATAACCATAATTATTAGGTAAATTCCATAATAACTCATAAGCATTATGTAATTTAACTGCTTCAGGTATAACTTGTTTTAGTATACCATCTTTTGATACTTTAATCGTAACAAAACCTCTTGGTGGCTCTATTCCATTAGTAGCATTTGAAATTTGTGAAGAAGTTTCAGATGGCATGATAGCAGATAAAGAAGAATTTCTTAAACCATATTTTTTAATATTTTTACGTAATTCTTCCCAGTTATAATATAATGGTTCATTAACTATATTATCTACATCTTTTTTATAAGTATCTATAGGTAAAATACCATTATAATAATTTGTTTCATTAAACCAGGAACACATACCTTTTTCTTTTGCTAAATCACAAGATGCTTTTAGCAAAAAATATTGTATAGCTTCAAATGTACGATGTGTTAATTTGTTAGCACTACCATCAGAATAACGAACACCGTTTTTTGCTAAATAATATGCAAAATTGATTACCCCAATACCTAATGATCTTCTATTTATAGCACTAATCTTTGCTGCAGGAATTAAATAATGTTGATAATCTATTAATTCATCTAATGCACGGACAATTAATACTGATAATTCGCTAAAATCATTTAAATCTCGTATTTCTCCTAAATTAAATGCTGATAAAGTACATAATGCTACTTCACCATTACTATCATATATATCTTCTAATGGTTTAGTTGGTAAAACTATTTCTAAACATAAATTAGATTGCCTAATTGGAGCAATTTTTGGATTAAATGAACTATGAGTGTTACAATGATCAACATGCTGTATGTATATTCTACCAGTAGATGTTCTTTCTTGCATCATTAAAGAAAATAATTCTCTAGCTTTGATGTAACCATGACGAATTTTTTTATTTTTTTCGTATTTCTCATACAAATATTTAAATTTTTTTTGATCAGAAAAAAATGCATTATATAAATCTGGAACATCAGAAGGACTAAATAAAGTTATATGCTTATCATCAATTAACCTTTGATACATTAATTTGTTTAATTGCACGCCATAGTCTATATGTCTTACTCTATTAGTTTCAATACCTCTATTATTTTTCAAAACTAATAAGTTTTCTATCTCTAAGTGCCAAATAGGATAAAAAATAGTAGCAGCTCCGCCTCTTACACCTCCTTGTGAACAAGATTTAACTGCTGTTTGAAAATGTTTATAAAATGGCACACAACCAGTATGAAACGTTTCTCCTCCTCTAATAGGACTACCTACAGCTCTTATTCGACCAGCATTTATACCTATACCAGCTCTTTGTGATATATATTTTATAATTATACTAGATGTTGCGTTAATTGAGTTAATACTATCATTGCATTCAATTAGTACACATGAACTAAATTGTTTTGTTGGTGTACGTACACCAGACATAATTGGTGTAGGTAAAGAAATTTTAAATGTAGATATTGCATCATAAAATTTTTTTATATAATCTAAACGATTTTTTTTATTATAATTAGAAAATAAACAAGCAGCTATAAGAATATATAAAAATTGTGCACTTTCATATATTTTACCAGTAACTCTATTTTGTACTAAATATTTATTTTCTAATTGTTTCATTGCTACATAAGAAAAGTTCATATCACGATAATGATCTATAAAGTTATTCATATATTCAAATTCATTTATATCATAATAATCGATAATTTTTTTATCATATTTACCTAAGTTAATTAAATTTACAACATGGTCATATAATTTAGGTGGATTAAATTTACCATATGCTTTTTTTCTTAAGTTAAACATTACTAATCTTGCCGCTAAATACTGATAATCAGGATATTTATAAGATATTAAATCAGCAGTTACTTTAGTTAAAATTTCGTGAATATCAATGGTTTTAATACCATTGTATAATTGTGTATAAGAATAATACTCTATTTTTTTTATGGAAATATTATTTAATCCAATAGATGCTCTATTGATAACTCTTTTAATTTTATTAAAATTAATACGTTCTTTATTACCATTTCGTTTAATTACTAACATAATATAATTAATTATATAAATTATTTAATTATTTTAATATTTTATAAATTATTAATTACTTAAATAGATAAATATTAGTACTGACGTATTGTATAAACTATATAATTAATGTTAATATTTTTCGATAAGTAAAAATTATTAGTTAATGGATTATATTTTATCCCTATAATTCCTTTTTCATACAATGTTGTTTTATCTATCCAACTAAGTAATTCAGATGGTTTGATTAATTTATTAAAATTATGTGTACCCTTAGGTATAAAATTTAATATATTTTCTGCTATTAAAATTACAAATAACCAAGATTTAAGATTACGATTTATTGTAGAAAAAAATACTTTTCCTCCAGGTTTAACTAATTTAGAACATTGATTAATTAATTTAATTGGTTGATTTATATGTTCTAATACTTCCATACAAGTAATAATATCATACTTATTTTTATGATAATTAGTATGTTCTTCGATAGTTTGTTGAATATAGTTTATTTTTAATTTATTAATATCCATATGAGATTTAGCTATATTAATTAATTTACTACTAATATCTATACCAGTAACATTTGCACCTTCTAATGCCATACTTTCTGATAAAATACCACCACCACATCCAACATCTAGTATATTTTTATTATTTAAATCACCTACATTCGTTATAATGTAATGCAAACGTATAGGATTAATTTTATGTAATAATCTAAAATTACCATTGATATTCCACCAATCATTAATATTATAATTAAATATATTTGCATTATTATAATTTTTATAATTATTAAACATATAAATTATTGTACTAATATTTTAAATGTAATTTTTGTAAAATTAATATAACATATTATATTTAATTTTTAATATAATATTTATATTAAAATAAAGATTAATAATTAATTAAGATATTAAGGATTATGTTTATGTCGAATTCTAATAATAAACTTATAAAAATTAGTATCGAAGAAGAATTAAAAAGTTCTTATTTAAATTATGCTATGTCAGTTATTATTAGTAGGGCTTTACCAGATGCTAGAGATGGATTAAAACCAGTACATCGTAGAATATTGTTTGCTATGTATAAGTTAAGCAATATGTATAATAAACCATACAAAAAATCTGCTCGCATTGTTGGTGATGTAATTGGTAAGTATCATCCTCATGGTGATATTGCTGTATATGATACTATAGTACGCATGGCACAGTCATTTTCTTTACGTTATTTATTAATAGATGGACAAGGTAATTTTGGATCAGTAGATGGTGATTCAGCAGCAGCTATGAGATATACTGAAATTCGTATGACTAAATTAGCTAGTGAACTATTAACTGATATAGAGAAAGATACTGTTGATTTTATATATAACTATGATAATACAGAAAAACTTCCTAAAGTTATGCCAACTAGAATACCTAACTTATTAATTAATGGATCTTCAGGTATAGCTGTTGGTATGGCAACTAATATTCCACCTCATAATATTTCTGAAGTAATTAATGGATGTTTAGCTTATATTAACAATGAAAATATTTCTAATGAAGATTTAATAAAATATATTCCAGGCCCAGATTTTCCTACAGCTGGTATTATTAATGGAAAACAAGGTATTATTAATGCATATCGTACTGGTAGAGGAATTATATATATTAAAGCAAAAGCAAATGTAGAATTAGATAGTAAAACTGGTAAAGAAAATATAATTATACATGAAATACCTTATCAAGTCAATAAAACTCGTTTAATTGAAAAGATTACTGAATTAGTGAAAGAAAAAAAAATAGATGGTATTAATAATTTACGTGATGAATCAGATAAAGATGGTATGCGTATAGTAATTGAAATAAAAAGAGATAATAGTAGTCAAATAGTATTAAATAACTTATATTCTTTAACACAATTACAAACATCATTTGGTATTAATATGGTTGCTTTGTATCAAGGTAAACCAAAAATAATGTCTTTAAAAGATATGATATCTATTTTTATAGATCATAGACGTGAAATTATTACTAGAAGAATAAATTTTGAATTACAGCAAGCTTATAATACAATTAGTTTTTTGGAAGCAATGATTATAGTAGTGTTTAATATTAATTTAATTATTAATATTATTAAAAAGTCTAATACTAATAGTGATGCAATTAATATCTTAATTAATCAATCATGGAAATGTAATTTTTTTATTAAAAAAAATACTAATGATAATAGATATATTTTAACTAAAAAACAAGCTAAGTACATATTAGATTTACGTTTGAGTAGATTAACTAAGTTAGAAAAGACAAAATTAGTTAATGATTATGATAAAACCCTATTATTGATAAAAAATTTATACAGCATCAAAAAAGATCCAAAGAAATTAATGCTAGTTATTAGTAATGATTTAAATGAAATAAAGAAACAATATCATGATAAAAGAAGAACTATAATTTTAGATAGTATAGTAAGTATGAAAACTGAAGATTTTATAAATCAAGAAGATGTTTTAGTTACTTTATCTTATTATGGCTATGTAAAATATCAACCATTAACTTATTATTCTACAAATAAAAGAGGTAGTAAAGGAAAATTAGCTACTGTTATAAAAGAAAAAGATTTTATTAGTTGTCTACTAGTTGCTAATACTCATGATACAATACTATTATTTTCTAGTATAGGTAGAGTATATCATATGAAAGTTCATCAACTACCAGAATTTAGTAGTGATTCTAGAGGTAGACCAATAGTAAATTTATTACCATTAGAATTAAATGAACGAATAACTACTATTTTACCATTAAAAGAATATAATTATGAATATTATGTACTAATGGCAACTGCTAATGGAATAGTTAAAAAAACTATGTTAAAGGAATTTAGTAATTTACGAAGTACAGGAATCATAGCAATAAATTTAAATCAGGGTGATGAATTAATAGGAGTAAGTCTAACTAATGGTAATAATGATGTAATGTTATTTTCATCTTATGGTAAAGTTGTTAGATTCCCGGAAACCCAAGTTAGAAATATAGGAAGATCTACTATAGGTGTAAAAGGTATTAATTTGTCTAAAAATGATAAAGTAGTTTCATTAATAATACCTAATGGTGATGGTGCAATATTAACTGTTACACAAAATGGTTATGGAAAACGAACAAATCAAATTGAATATCCTACTAAATCTAGAGCTACTAAAGGAGTTATATCAATTAAAGTAAATTCAAGAAATGGTAAAGTTATAGGTGCTGTGCAAGTTAACAATGAAGATCAAATTGTTATGATTACTAGTAATGGTAAACTATCACGTACTCGTGTTTCTGAAGTTAGTATTATTAGTCGCAATACTCAAGGAGTTGTGTTAACAAGAGTTAAACAAAATGAAACATTAGTTAAATTACAACGTATAGAAAACGTAATATTGAAAAATTAATAGAATATTTAATTATTCAATCTCATAAAAGTCTATATGTATTACTAATCTTTTAAAAGAGTGTAATTGTAAATCTTTTATTTTTACCTTGTATTGTCTATCACTAAAATTTAATAATAATATTGTATCATCTATAAAATTATTATTATCTAAAAAATTTAAAAAATCATTATGATTCAATTGAATTAAAATTAATTTATAATTAATATCACGTATAATAGCTGGAATTTTATTTAATCTTCTTAATTTTCTGTTACTAGCTTTACCAGTAGCTAGTCTGGTTTTAGCATTTATTTTAAACATACCAATAATAACAATATTTCTCTTAAAAATAATAATTTTATTTATTTTAAATAATTAATTATTTAGTCTATTATTTGCTTCGTCCCAGTTAATAATATACCAAAATGATTTAATATAATCTATACGACGATTCTGATATTTTAAATAATAAGAATGTTCCCATAAGTCAATACCAAATATTGGATAACCATCAATTTCTACTATAGATTTTCCCATAATAGGATTATCCTGATTACTAGTAGAACTAATTTTTAACTTATTATCACTTGTTTTTATTAACCAAGTCCATCCAGATCCAAAACAAGATAGTGCAGAACTTTCGAAATTTTCTTTGAAATTATTAATATTTCCAAAATTTTGTTCTATCATATCTTTTATTTTACCACTAATTATTGTTCCTTGTTTCAAACCATACCAAAATAATAAATGATTATAATGACCACCAATGTTATTTTTTAATTCTACTCTTTTATTTAATGGTATTTTATCAATATTTTTTAGTAAATCCTCTAAAGAATAATTATTAAATTCTGGTAAATTAACTAAAATCTTATTAGCATTATCAACATAATTTTTATGATGCTTATTATAATGAATATTTATAGTATTTTGATCTATAAATGGTTCCATAGCATCATAATCATAAGGTAGCAACGGTAATCTAATATTCATATTAACCTCTATAATTTAGTTTAATAAAAACAAAAATTAATATAACAAAACTCTATTTTAATATAAATAAATATTAAATTCTATTAATAACTAATTAATTTTTAAATTAATAAAATTTCTACTAATAATTTTTTTTAAAATAATATTATTAATATTATTATAATAATTTATTTTTACTACTTCTTTTAAAATATTTTTCCATATAAAAAATAAAAATTCATAATTAGTGTAAGGAGTTTTTAATTTTATTATATTTTCTTGTCTATATCTTAAATAATTAAGATACATTAATTTATTTAGTTGTGTATATTTATTATTAATTATATTAGTTGATTTTAATTTATTAATGTAATCAACACTTGTTATTAAGTTATATTCATCATTTAACATAATAGTAAATCTTGATAATTCTTTTAAAAGAATATTTAATATGTTAGCTAATTTCTTCATATATTAATTAATTTAAATAATTACTATCTATTTATATATGATAGTTATTAATTACTTCTATAATCCCATTTATTATAAATTGTACTCCCATACAAACTAATAAAAATCCAATTAAACGAGAAACGGCTTCTATACCATTACTACCAACTATATGCATAATAGCACTAGAACTTCTTAACACTATCCATACTATAAAACTAATAGTAATAAATAATAATATTGGAGCTATTGTATTTACCCATGGCGAAAAATAAACATTATCATGAACTGTTGATACCCAACTAATAATCATAGCAATAGTACCAGGACCAGCTGTGCTGGGCATAGCTAATGGAACAAAAGCAATATTACTAATTTTAGTATTATTAGATGATTTACCATCATTTAATGATAAACTATATTCATCATTTTGTATAGGAAATAACATACGAAATCCAATAAAAGAAATAATTAAACCTCCAGCTATACGTAATCCTGATATAGATATACTAAAGGTATTCATTACCGATGTACCAGCATAAAAAGCTACTAACATTATAACAAATACATAAATTGAAGCCATCCTAGCCTGGTAGTTACGTTCTTCCAATGTCATATTTTTACATAATCCTAAAAATAAAGCTACAGTAGTTAAAGGGTTAACTAAAGGTAATAGTACCATCAGACCAAAACCAATTGCTTTGATTAATTCAAACATATATTTTCCTAATTATATAATTAATTTAATATTTAATTACAACTCATTATAATAATACAATATTATTAACTATTATATATTAATTTTTATTAAAATTAAATTAATAGTATCTTTTAAAATAATAAAAATTTAAAACAAAAATAATAGTTTTTTATTTTGTTGAAATAAACGTTATAAATAACTTAAATTATTTCTATATATTATATATTAGCCAGTACAAAATACTAGATATTAATATGGAAATTGGTAGGGTTAATAACCAAGTAATTAATATATTTTTAATTGTATTTAATTGTATTCCTTTACCATCAGCTAACATGACTCCCATAATAGCTGAAGATACTATATGTGTAGTAGATACAGGCATACCTGTATAACTTGCTACTCCTATAGATAATGCTGCAGTTGTTTGAGTAATAAATCCATGTGCATATGTCATATTACTTTTACCTATCCTTTCTCCTATAGTAATAGATACTCTTTTCCATCCAATCATAGTACCTAGTGATAAAGCTATAGCAACAATAATAATAATCCATTCTGGAGCATACTCTATATTATGAAGTAAAATAATTTTTATATTTAATAATAATCTTTTGTCATAACTATTTATATTAGATGACTTTATTAAACTACTAATACTATCAATAATATTTATTAATAAATCATGTAAATAAAATCTTTGATTACTACTTAATTGATTGTAACTACTTAAATTATTTAATAAACTATTAGCATAATCTATATGTTTTAATATTATGGAATTACAATAAAATTTATTTTCCTTATTAAAATAAATAAAATTTTTTCCACCTTCATTATAAACATTATATATACTACTATTTAGAACACATCTTTTATTATAAAAATTTTTTAAGTCTAGAATAGCATGTTTTGTATGTAAAATATCATAATTATTAGCATTCATATTTAGAATAAAATTTACTGGAGTAATACTAATTAATATTAGCATTATTAGTCCTATACCTTTCTGACCATCATTAGCTCCATGAGAAAAACTTACTCCAGCAGAAGATAATACTAATATTAATTTTAACCATAACGGTGGTTTCTTATTTTTTGAGGAATATAACTTATTAAAATTATTAGGTGTTGAATATATAATTTTATATTTTCCTTGATTAGAAAAACAAATTTTTAGAATTAAAATTAAACAAATGGATAATATAAAACCAATAAATGGTGAAATAATTAACGAAGTAAGTATTTCTAATAGTTTTGGTATATTTAATGCTTCTAAAATAGAATGATTATTAATAATTGAATTAGTAATGCTTACACCAATAATTGATCCAATTAAAGTATGTGAACTAGAAGCAGGTAATCCAAAATACCAAGTACTAATATTCCATATAATAGCTGATAGTAACATAGAAAATAACATAATTAATCCATGTGTTGAATTAATACTAGTCAATAATTCTATTGGTAATAAATGAACAATAGAATAAGCAACACTAAGTCCACTAAGCATTACACCATAAAAATTAAATAAACCAGACATAACAACTGCTACTTTTACTTTTAATGCGTTAGTATAAATAATCGTAGTTATTGCGTTTGCTGTATCATGAAAACCATTAATTATTTCATATATTAGAACAAGAATAAGTGCAATAATGGATACTATATAAATTGGTAATTCAATATCATTAATTATATGAAACATATATAATCAACACATTAAATATTATTATTAACTATATGTTATGGCATAAATAGTTATTAATTAGAATTAATAAAATAATTAAATATAAACTAACTTTAATTGAAAAAACATATAATATCGTACTAAATAATATATTTAATATCAACTAATAATAAATTAGAAAATTACAATATTTAGTATAATACTAATTATGAACATAAACATTAACATAATATAATTAGTAATTTAAATTATTAAACACTAATATTTTAATTCATGTTAGTATTATAATATATATTAATTATTTCTAGTAGTGAAACTAATAGTCATAACATTAAAGATTTGTTATGTTTAGAACATAGCGCTATTAATTACAGTTATTATTAGTAATTATTGAAGATTTTAAAGTAATGTAATTATCTAATATAATAAAATATATCACTTGTCTATTAATAGAGTATTTTAATATTAAAAACATAAATTATATAAAATATTTATAAATTTTATATGATAAATCTATTTAAAAAAATTAATAATTTAATATTATCGGAGATATTACAAAATGAGTAGTAACAAACCAATTTATCGTATACAGTTTATTAATAATGGTAAAAATTACCAACTTTTTGTTCGAGAATTAAATCAAAGTTCAATTTTTGGATTTATAGAAATAAGCAAATTTGTTTTTAGTAAAAATAATAGTTTAGTTGTAGATCCTTCTGAAGAAAAATTAAAAACTGAATTTAATGATGTTAATTTAAGTTATGTACCTATACAAGCAGTAATTCGTATTGACATAGTAACAGAAAATGGTAGTGCTCGTATATCTGAATTATCAGATAATGTTACTATATTTCCATATTTATCTAAAAAAATAAAATAAGTAATTTAATTTAAAAATATTATAACTATTTTAGTTTTATTTCTAACTATTCTTATAATATAATCTATAGGCTATATTTTTAGTTAGTTTTTGCTTATACAATACCCATGTTGTTGGTATTTCTATATTTGTTTTAATTTTAGATTCAATATAAATTAAAGAAAAATTAAATAGTATATCTCTTTTATTTATTATATTAATAGTTTTATTAATTAAATTACTTTTAAATGGAGGATCAATAAATACTATATCAAATTTTTTATTGGTACTACTTAGCCATTTTAATGCATTAGTATAAATAATATTTACTAATTTTATAGATAAATTAACTTTATTATATAATAATTGTTTGAAAATAAAAAAATTATTTTCTAACAAGGTTATATAATAAGCTTTACGAGATATAGCTTCAAAAGATAATATTCCACTACCAGCAAAACAATCCAAACAATCAGCATTAACTATTACTTTACTTAACCAATTAAATAAAATTTGTCTACTAATATTAGTAGTTGGT
>JAOBJR010000091.1 GCA_025728395.1 Candidatus Lightella neohaematopini | reverse complement strand
ACTACGAGCAAATAACCATGAATATAAAGCAGTACGAATACTACCAATATGTAAGTATCCAGTTGGACTAGGAGAAAATCTTGTTATAATATTCATTAATACTAGTTTAATATATTTAGTATAAATATGTAATATAATATATTATAACTTATAACAATTCAATTAATAATTTATTTATTATTAGTTATTGACTAAAATAATAGTTAAATATATTATCGATCGATATTAAAGGTGATTAGCTCAGTTGGTAGAGCACCTCTCTTACAAGGAGGAGGTCGACGGTTCGATTCCGCCATCACCTATTTTATTTTACAAATTTTAATATTGTTATGAAAAAGAAAAAAGTCATTGTAGGATTATCTGGTGGTGTTGATTCTTCTGTTTCTGCTTGGTTGTTACAACAAAAAGGATATCATGTAGAAGGTTTATTTATGAAAAACTGGGAAGATAATGATACTATATATCAATGTTCTTATGCTCAAGACTTATATGATACAGAGTTAGTTTGTAAAAAATTAAATATTAAGTTAAATATTGCTAATTTTTCTTATGAATATTGGGAAAATGTTTTTAGATTATGTTTAATTTATTATAAATTAGGTTATACACCAAATCCTGATGTATTATGTAATAAAGAAATAAAATTTAAAGTATTTCTTAATTTTGCTTTAAAAAAACTAAAAGCTGATTATATTGCAACTGGTCATTATGTTCGTTCAATTATTGTTGATAATAATTATTATCTATTAAGAGGTATTGATGAAAATAAAGATCAAAGTTATTTTTTATATACTATAGATAATAATATATTAGAGAAAGTTTTATTTCCTGTTGGGCATCTAACAAAGTTTCAGGTAAGAAGTATTGCTAATAAAATTAACTTATCTAATGCAAATAAAAAAGATTCTACTGGTATATGTTTTATAGGTAAAAAAAAATTCAATAGTTTTATTAGTAAATATTTAAAATCTAAACCAGGAAAGATTAAATCTGTTAATGGTAATATTTTAGGTAATCATGACGGGCTAATATATTATACTATTGGTCAGCGTAAAGGTATAGGTTTAGGTGGTATTTCTGGTTTACTAAGTAAACCATGGTATGTTGTTGATAAAGATATTATAAATAATGTATTAATAGTTACTCAAAATCATAAAGATAAGAAGTTGATGTCAAATATAGTAATTGTTAATCAAGTAAATTGGATTAATCAAAAAAAATTAAATAAACCGTTGCAATGTACTGCAAAAGTACGTTATCAACATAAAGATATTAGATGTTTAGTAATACCAAATAAAAATGATCTTTTGGTATATTTTTATGAATTAGTATTAGCAGTAACTCCAGGACAATCAATAGTATTTTATTTATCAGAATATTGTTTAGGTGGAGGTTTTATAAAAAAGTGTATTTTGTGCGAATAAAAAAATAATATATATCTTATTAGTAATATTGATTTTAAGATAAAATTATTTACTACTAAAAATAATTTTAATAATTATTCGTATTATATTAATATATATTTGACATATTATTTTATAAAGTAATTTAAGTAATTGAGATAATTAAATGTTTAATAGTTTATCAAATAAATTAAGTAAAATAATTAATAATATTAGTAATAAAAGTTTACTATCTAGATACAATATTAATGATTCCATAGAAAATATAAGAATTACTCTTTTAGAATCAGATGTATCACTATTAGTAGTAGATGATATTATTAATCGAATAAAAAATAAAATCAAACAAACTATTAATAATGATATTAATTTTACTAATGGTGAACAATTTATTCATGTTATACATCAAGAATTAGTTAATACTATAAAGAATAATACCAAAATATCTTTAGTTGGTAAATCAAAATCTATATTATTAATTGGAGCTCCAGGATCAGGAAAAACTACTAGTACTGTTAAAGTAGCTAAATTAATACAAAATTTAGGAAAGAAAGTTTTGGTTACTTCTATTGATATTTATAGACCTGCGGCATTTAATCAATTAGAATTGTTATCTAAATTAGCTAAAATAGATTACCTATTGTTAGATAATTATTCTGATACAATAGATATTATTAAACAAATATTAATTTATTTTAAATTAAAAAATTATGATATGTTATTAATTGATACTGCTGGTAAAATTTATAATCATAATTATATAGAAAGTATAAAAATAATACATAATTTATTAGAATTAAATGAAATTATGTTAGTTACAGACATTACTGTAGGTCAAGATATTACTAATTTAGCTAAAAATATTAATAATCATTTATCAATTGATAGTATAATGATAACTAAAATGGATAGTGATGCTAGAGGTGGTACTATATTATCATTAAAACATATAATACATAGTCCAATAAAATTTGTTGGTACTGGAGAAAAAATTAATGAAATAGAATTATTTAATCCAAATAAAGTAATAAATAGAATATTAGGTACAGTAAATACTTTATCTTTAAGTAATATTAATTTTAGTGATTTAAACAATAAAAATAATAGTAAAGTTAACAATAATTTTAATTTATCTGATTTTTTAAAACAATTAAAAAAAATTAATAAAATTAGTGGCATAAATGGTATCATAAATAAGATACCAGGTATTGCTAATATATTTGATAATATCAAATATGGTATTAATAATATTGATACTAAATTTTTAATTAAAGCAGAAGCTATTATAAATTCGATGACTAATTTAGAAAGAAATAACCCATCAATAATAAAAAGTTCTCATAAAAAACGTATATCTAAAGGTTCTGGTGTTAATATTCAAGATATTAATATATTATTAAAGCAGTTTTTTTTAGTTCAGAAAACGATAAAAAAAGTAAAAAATAATAATTTTTTAAAAGTATTAAATAATATGAATAAACTAGTTACAAAAAATCTTTATAAAAGGTAGATTGTTATAAATAAGATATTTTGGTGAAATTTTAATTATGGTAAAAATTAGATTATCTCGTTGTGGAGTAAAAAGAAAACCATTTTATCATGTTGTCGTTACTGATGTGAGAAATCCTCGTGATGGTCGATTTATTGAGCGTATTGGATTTTATAATCCGATAATAGATAAAGGTAATTCAGTATATATAAATATTGATCGTTTAAAATATTGGAGATCTTGTGGTGCTTTTGTATCAAAAAGAGTTTCATATATATTAAATAATTACTATAATAGTTAATTTTTAATGATACATATATTAGATAATCCAATAATAGTTGGTCAAATAAGATCAACTTATGGGGTGTTTGGATGGTTAAAAATATTTTCTTTTACAAGAAGAAAAATAGATATTTTTTCTTATCAGCCATTTTTTATCAAAAATATTAATACTAATAATAGCTGGAAAAGACTAGATATTGATTCTTGGAAGTCTAATAAAAATTATTTGATGTTAAAAATTAATGATATTGATAATAAAGAAAAAGCTAAATTACTAACTAATTATTATATTTTTATCGATAAAAAACAGTTACCAGTATTAAATAATAATGAATATTATTGGATAGATATTATTGGTTTAAAAGTAATAAATTTAGAAAATTATTTTTTAGGAGTAGTTTCTAGTATTATAGAAACTAAAGCTAATGATGTTTTAATTGTTAAAAAAAATATTTATGATTATTTTAATATTTATGAAAGATTTATTCCGTGCTTGTATAATAAAGTTGTAAAAAAAATAGATATAAAAAATAAGATTATAATTGTTATTTGGAATCCTAAATATTAATATAATTATTTATGTTAATTAGTATAATTAGTTTATTACCAGAAATATTTGATTCATTCACTAAATACGGTATAATAAAAAAAGCTATAAAAAAGAAAGTTTTATCAATAAACTATATTAATATTCGTAATTTTACTAAAAATAATTATCACTCAATAGATGATAAACCGTATGGTGGTGGTTCAAGTATGGTAATGAAATTTGATCCTATTTATCGTGCTATTTCTTGTGCTAAGGAAAATAATAATATTAAAACAAAAGTTATTTATTTATCCCCCCAAGGAAAAAAAATAAGTCAATATGATATAAATAGAATATCCAGAATTAAACATATAATAGTATTATGTGGACGTTATAAAGGTATAGATGAAAGATTACTTATTAAAGAAGTTGATGAAGAATTATCTATCGGTGATTATATTATCAGTAATGGTGAACTAGCAGCTATGATATTAATAGATGCAGTATGCAGAATATTACCTAATATTATTAGGTATGAATCTTTAATAGATAATTCTTTCTATAATGGATTACTTAGTTATCCTCAATATACTAGACCGAAAATAATAAAGAATATGTCAGTACCACCTATATTATTATCTGGTAATCATAACAAAATAAATAAGTGGAGATTAAAACAATCTCTCGGTAGAACTTTTTTAAGAAGACCAGATTTATTAAATAAAATTACTTTATCTGACGAACAAAAAAAGTTATTATTAGAATTTAAAAAAGAAAATAATTTAATACATTATGAATAAATTTAACTATTTTGGTGATATTATTATTTATGAATAAAATTAATATTATAAAATTAGTAGAGGAAAAATACCTTAAAAAGAATATTCCTAATTTTAGAATAGGTGATACAGTACAAGTTAAGATATGGATATTAGAAGGAGATAAAAAAAGAATACAATCTTTTGAAGGGATAGTTATTAGTATTCGTAATCATAGATTAAATTCTTCATTTACTATTCGTAAATATTCTAATAATGAAAATGTAGAACGAGTATTTTTGTTACATTCTCCAATTATTTATAATATAATTGTTAAACGTTTTGGATGTGTACGTAGATCAAAATTATACTATTTACGCAAATTATCTGGTAAAGCTACTCGTATAAAAGAAAGAATAAAAAAAAATAGTAAAAATTAACTATTTGCAAAATTTTATTTTAGTTTATATATTATATAAGTATTTTATGATTACTCCAAGTGAACTTAAAAATATTCTTCCAATAAACAAAATGATTAAAGATTTTGTCTTAAAATCAAGGAAAATTATTAAAAATATTATTAATGGTAAAGATTCAAGATTATTAGTTATATGCGGTCCCTGTTCTATTCATGAAATAAAATCCGCTATTGATTATGGTATAAGATTAAGATTATTATCAAAAAAATTAAATAATAAATTATATATTATAATGAGAGTATATTTGGAAAAATCTCGTACTATCAATGGTTGGAAAGGATTAATTAATGATCCATATATTAATCAATCTTTTGATATTGAATCTGGATTATTTATAGCACGTAATTTATTATTAACTTTATTAAAGTTAGAATTACCAATAGCTACAGAAATTTTATCTATAAACAATTACCAATATATTAATGATTTAATTAGTTGGGGAGCAATTGGAGCTAGAACCGTTGAGTCTCAAATTCATCGAGAAATAGTATCTGGTATGTCAATACCAGTAGGTTTTAAAAATAATACTGATGGTAATATAATAAAAGCTATAAATGCTGTAAGGGCATCTAGATTAAAACATAGTTTTATCAATATAAATCAACATGGAAAAATTACTGTTATTAACACTAATGGTAATTATAATAGTCATATTATTTTAAGAGGTGGCAAAATACCTAACTATTATGATAATATTATACATTTTTGTAAACAGCAAATGATTAATTCTGGTTTACCAACTAAATTATTAGTAGATTGTAGTCATGGTAATGCAAGTAATAATTATTTAAATCAACTAAAAGTAGCTAGGTCAATAATAACACAAATTAATAATAATAATCGTGATATTATTGGTATTATGCTAGAAAGCAACATAAATTCTGGTAATCAAAAATTAACATTACCAAAATATTTAAAATATGGAGTTTCTATTACTGATCCGTGTATTAATTGGAATACCACTTATAAAATATTATTTGAAATATATAAAAATTTATCTTTTAAAGCAATTAATTAATTTAATAAGTTTCTATATTAAGATGTAAATATGAATATTTAATTATTAATTTTATTTTTTTTAATGTTTTTTTATCATTAATATAATTAATTATTTTATTAGATCTATTAATTACGGCTATATAATTATGGTGACGTAAATAATATTTAATAATATTAATTTTTTTTTTCAATATTATTTTTTTAGCATATACTAAATAGTAGCTTAATAATTTATTATTTTTAAATTGTAAATTATTTTTTTTTAAATTACTAAATATTTTAAACGCATATATTATATTTTGATAATTATGTTTATTTAAATCAAAAAATTTACCATGATATAATCTAAGATAAATTAATCCTTTTAAATATATTAATTTATTGATATTTTTGCACGTTGTAGAATATTTTTTTATAAATATATTAATAATAAATAATAGTTTACGTAATTTATTTAAACTAAAATTATTAATTATTAATTTTTCATTAATATTTTTTTTATATTTACAAATAATATTTATAACTTTAATGTCTTTATTTATATTACTATAATATTGTTTTCCTATAGATAGATTAAAATTACTAAATAGTAATATAAAAATAAAATATTTTTTTAAAATAGATGTAAACATAATTTGTGAAATATTAATTAATGAAAATAAATAACATTTTTTACATTCTTAAAAAAGAACAACATGGAAAAAGATTAGATCAAGTAATTACAAAATTAAGTAAGGTATATTCTAGAACAAAAATAAAATATTATATACTAAGCGGTCTAGTAAAAGTTAATAATATTGTTATATTTAATCCCAACAAAAAAGTTTATAATAATGATAGAATAGAATTCAATATTAATCTATCCAATAATAATATTATTCCTAAAAATATTAGGTTAAATATTATTTACGAGGATCATAACATAATAATAATAAACAAACAAAGTAATTTTGTTATGTATTCCGATAGTGAAAAATGTAATACTGTACTAAATGCTATATTGTATCATAATCCACTAAACATTAATCTACCTAGAGTAGGTATTGTACATAGATTAGATAAAAATACAACAGGTATATTAATAATAGCAAAAAACTTATCTACTCAATATACATTAACACAATTAATAAAAAATAAGCAAATCACTAAAGAATATTTAGCAATAGTACATGGACATACTAAAAAATTTGGGTCTATAATTAAACCAATATCTAGAAATATGAATAATAGAACTTGTATGAAGGTATGTAATTTTGGAAAATTAGCTATTACCCATTATAAAGTTATAAAATACTTTAAAAATTATACTTATTTACGTATCATATTAGAAACTGGTAGAACTCATCAAATTAGAGTACATATGTCATATATTAAGCATCCAATATTAGGTGATGAAAAATATAATATTATTTTTAAAAATAAAGAAAATAATATAAATTTTAATAGACAAGCACTACATTCATATAAATTAAAATTTAATTATCCATTTAACAATAGTGAAAAAATATGGTATGCTCCTTTACCTAAAGATATGAAAATGTTATTAAAGAAATTATCTAAACAAAATATAACATAAATATCTTGACACAATTAAAAAATAGCGTACTATACGCCACTCATACATATATTAAAAATTTAAGTTCTTTAACAATATATTTAAAAGTAATAGTTTCTCTAAAAACAACTTAGGGTTATAAGGTTAAGTTACTAAGCGTATATAGTGGATGCCTAGGTAATTAGAGGCGATGAAGGACGTGCTAATCTGCGAAAAGCGTCGGTGAATCGATAAGAGGTGTTAATATCCGGCGATATCCGAATAGGGTAACCTGATACAATAGTATCATCATTAAATAAATTCATAGTTTAATGAAGCAAACCAAGAGAACTGAAACATCTAAGTATCTTGAGGAAAATAAATCAATATGAGATTCCCTTAGTAGTGGCGAGCGAACAGGGACCAGTCTTAAGTATATTAATTAATATATTTATTAGGAAAATAGTTTGGAAAAACTAGCAATAATAGGTGATAGCCCAGTATCTTAAAATAATTATATTAACATACTTAATAAGTAGGACGAGACACGTGTTATCTTGTCTGAAGATAGGGGGACCATCCTCTAAGACTAAATACTACTAATTGACCGATAGTGAACTAGTACCGTGAGGGAAAGGCGAAAAGAACCCCGGTTAGGGGAGTGAAATAGAACCTGAAACTATATACGTACAATCAGTAGGAGCACATATAGATAATATATATATGTGTGACTGCGTACCTTTTGTATAATGGGTCAGCGAGTTATATTCTGTAGCAAGGTTAACTTATTAAAAGGGAGCCGTAGGGAAACCGAGTCATAATCAGGCGTTAAGTTGCAGTATATAGACCCGAAACCCGGTGATCTAACCATGAGCAGGTTGAAGGTTAGGTAATACTAACTGGAGGACCGAACCGACTAATGTTGAAAAATTAGCGGATGACTTGTGGTTAGGGGTGAAAGGCCAATCAAACCGGGAGATAGCTGGTTCTCCTCGAAAGCTATTTAGGTAGCGCCTCGTGTTTATCTATGGGGGTAGAGCACTGTTTCGATTAGGGATTCATATAGAATTACCAAATCAATACAAACTCCGAATACCATAGAATATTATCACGGGAGACACACAGTGGGTGCTAACATCCATTGTGGAAAGGGAAACAACCCAGATCGCTAGCTAAGGTCCCAAAATCATAATTAAGTGGAGAACGATGTGGGAAGGCATAGACAGCTAGGATGTTGGCTTAGAAGCAGCCATCATTTAAAGAAAGCGTAATAGCTCACTAGTCGAGTCGGCCTGTGCGGAAGATTTAACGGGGCTAAATTATGTACCGAAGCTGCGGCAATAAGGTTATTAATATTAAAAAACAGTAGCTTTATTGGGTAGAGGAGCGTTCTGTAAGTCTGTGAAGATATATTGTAAAGTATATTGGAGATATCAGAAGTGCGAATGCTGACATGAGTAACGATAAAATAGGTGAAAAACCTATTCGCCGAAAAACTAAGGTTTCCTGTTCAACGTTAATCGGAGCAGGGTAAGTCGATGCCTAAGATGAGGCCGAAAGGCGTAGTCGATGGACAACAGGTTAATATTCCTGTACTAAATGTTATTTGTGATGGGGGGACGAAGAAAGCTAGATTCGCCGAGTAACGGTTTTCGGTTTAAGCATGTAGGTGAAGAAATAAACAAAAGGTATTTCTTATTTAACACTGAGATGTGATGACGGATCACTAAGGTGATGAAGGAATTAATGCTATACTTACAAGAAAATCCTCTAAACGTTAAATAATATTTACTCGTACCACAAACCGACACAGGTAGTTAGGTAGAGAATACTAAGGCGCTTGAGAGAACTCAGGTGAAGGAACTAGGCAAAATGGTGCCGTAACTTCGGAAGAAGGCACGCTAACATGTAAGTGAAGAAAATACTTTCTGAGCTGAAGTTAGTCGCAGATAATAGCTGGCTGCAACTGTTTATTAAAAACACAGCACTGTGCAAACACGTAAGTGGAAGTATACAGTGTGACGCCTGCCCGGTGCCGGAAGGTTAATTGAGAAGGTTATTGTATGTAAATATAATAGCTTTTGATCGAAGCCCCGGTAAACGGCGGCCGTAACTATAACGGTCCTAAGGTAGCGAAATTCCTTGTCGGGTAAGTTCCGACCTGCACGAATGGCGTAATGATGGCCAGACTGTCTCCACCTGAGACTCAGTGAAATTGAAATCGCCGTGAAGATGCGGCGTACCCGCGGCAAGACGGAAAGACCCCGTGAACCTTTACTATAACTTGATATTGAATATTGATTATTAATGTGTAGAATAGGTGGGAGACTGTGAAATATTAACGCTAGTTAGTATGGAGTCAACATTGAAATACCACCCTTTAGTATTTGATATTCTAACTCAAATCCGTTATCCGGATTGAAGACAGTGTCTGGTGGGTAGTTTGACTGGGGCGGTCTCCTCCTAAAAAGTAACGGAGGAGTACAAAGGTTAGCTAATTACGGTCGGATATCGTAAGTTTAGTACAAAGGCATAAGCTAACTTAACTGCGAGAGTGACAATTCGAGCAGATGTGAAAGCAGGTCTTAGTGATCCGGTGGTTCTGTATGGAAAGGCCATCGCTCAACGAATAAAAGGTACTCCGGGGATAACAGGCTGATATCGCCCAAGAGTTCATATCGACGGCGGTGTTTGGCACCTCGATGTCGGCTCATCACATCCTGGGGCTGTAGTAGGTCCCAAGGGTATGGCTGTTCGCCATTTAAAGTGGTACGCGAGCTGGGTTTAGAACGTCGTGAGACAGTTCGGTCCCTATCTGCCGTGGGCGTTGGAAGATTGAAAGGAGCTACTCCTAGTACGAGAGGACCGGAGTGGACGTACCTATGGTGTTCGGGTTATCATACCAATGGTATTGCCCGGTAGCTAAGTACGGATAAGATAACTGCTGAAAGCATCTAAGCGGGAAGCTTTCCTTAAGATTAGTCTTCCCAGAGGGAAATCCTCCTAAAGGGCCGTTAAAGACTATAACGTTAATAGGTCAGGTGTGTAAGTATTGTAAGATATTTAGCTAACTGATACTAATTGCCCGTGAGAATTTAACCTTATAACACCTAAGTTGTTTTACGCTCTACAGGAATCGAACCTGTAACCTACAGCTTAGAAGGCTGTTGCTCTATCCAATTGAGCTAAGAGCGCAAATTTTAAATTCTTATTAAGAAAATTAGTACTAATCTAAAGAAGATGATAGCAAAAATATTTGATGGTCATTTAGTAGCCAAACATATAAAAAATAAAATTTTATTAACAGTACAAAAAAGAATAAAATTAGGAAAATCAATTCCTGGATTAGCAACTATTTTAGTCGGTAGTAATCCTGCATCAGTAATTTATATTAAACATAAAAGAGAGGTTTGTCAAGAAGTAGGTTTTTTTTCTTTATGTTACAACTTACCCAACACTGTTAGTAAAATAGAGTTAATTACTATTATTAAAAAACTTAATAAAAATAAAAAAATACACGGTATCTTAATCCAACTTCCATTACCAAATAGTATTGAATTTAGTACACTACAATATATTAATCATAAAAAAGATGTTGATGGATTTCATCCATACAATATTGGACGTTTATGTCAAAGTAATCCGACGCTTAGTCCATGTACTCCTTTAGCTGTTGTCACATTATTAAAATATTATAATATTGATGTTTCTGGATTACATGCTGTAATTATTAATTCATCAAATATAGTAGGAAGACCAATGTTTTTTGAATTATTAAATATTGGTTGTACAGTTACTGTAATAAATAAATATACCAATAATTTAAAGTATTATGTAAATCATGCTGATTTATTAGTAATTGCAATTGGTAAACCTAATTTTATTCCTAGTTCATGGATTAAATTAGGTGCAATAATTATTGACATTGGTATTAATAAATTAACTAATGGTAAATTAGTTGGTGATATTAATTATAAAGATTTT
>JAOBJR010000090.1 GCA_025728395.1 Candidatus Lightella neohaematopini | reverse complement strand
AGAAAAAATTATCAATTACACGCAGCAGTAGTAGAAATAATTATATTAGATAATGCTACAGTAAAATATTCTACTATCCAAAATTGGTTTGCAGGTATTAATAATACAAGTGGAATATTAAATTTCGTAACTAAACGTGCATTATGTTTAGGTAATCGTTCAAAAATGTCTTGGATTCAATCAGAAACTGGTTCAGCAATAACTTGGAAATATCCAAGCATTATTCTTAAAGGTAATAATACTACAGGTGAATTTTATTCTATTGCACTTACTAATATGCATCAATGTGCCGATACTGGAACAAAAATAATTCATATAGGCAGAAACACTAATTCTACTATAATTTCTAAAAGTATTTCAGCTGGTCGTAGTAAAAATACTTACCGGGGACTAGTAAAAATAGACTCTAATGCTAGTTATTCACGTAACTATACACAATGTCATTCTATTATGATTGGTGATAAATGTAGTACCTATACTCTACCAGATATTCAAGTATATAATAATACTTCGCAGGTAGAACATGAAGCTTTAACCTCATCAATAGGTGAAAATCAATTATTTTACCTTAATCAAAGAGGAATAGATAATGATAATGCTATTTCTATGATAATTAGTGGATTTTGTCAAGATATATTTACTAAATTACCATTAGAATTTGCAATGGAAGCAAAAAAATTACTTACTATAAGTTTAGATGAAGGCTTAGGATAATGCAAATTATTTTAGTTTATTTCAATTGAGGTTATATGTTGATTATAGAAAATTTAGATGTTGGTGTAAATAATAATCTTATTATAAAGAAATTAAATTTTAAAGTTAATTATGGTGAGGTACATGTTATTATGGGTCCTAATGGATCAGGAAAAAGTACTTTATCTGCTGTTATAGCAGGTAGCAAAAAATACAATATTATTAACGGTAAAATAATATTTAATAATAATAATTTACTAGATCTTAACCCTGATGAAAGAGCAAAGTATGGAATATTTGTTGCTTTTCAATACCCAATAGATATTCCTGGTGTAAATAATTTTACTTTTCTTAAAGTAGCAATTAATAATATAAGAAAAAGTAATAATTTATTAGCATTGGATAATGAACACTTAATATCATTAATAACAAGTAAAATTAAATTATTAAATATGTCTGATGATTTATTACATAAATTTGTTAATGTAGGTTTATCCGGTGGAGAAAGAAAATTAAGTGAAGTTTTACAACTACTATTATTGGAACCAAAATTATGTATATTAGATGAAATAGATTCAGGTTTAGATATTGATTCATTAAAATTGGTAGCTACTACTATAAATAGTATACGAAATAAAAATAGATCATTTATTATTATTACTCATTATCAAAGAATTTTAAAATATATTGAACCGGATAAAGTACATATATTATATAATGGTAGTATTATTAAATCTGGTAATAAATTTTTAGTAGAAAAATTAGAGGAACATGGCTATGACTGGTTTACTAAACAGTAATACTAGTAATTTATTACCTCAATGGTATAAATTATTTAGCAAAGAAAAAACTTATAGTTCAATAAAATTCTATAAACATTGGAAATATATTAAAATGTTATGGTCAACACCAGATATTTTTAATAAATATTATGATGATATAAGTTATAACGGATTATTAAAAAGTAAGTTTGTATTACAAAACAATAAATATTTTAATAATTTTAATAATATATCTAGTGTTATTTCAAATGCTCATATATTAGTTTTTATTAATGGTAATTTTAATTCTAAGTTAAGTAATTACAATAAGAATATTAGTATTGAACTTGAATATAATGATAATAATATGAATTTTAATAAGAATTCTGATATATTTTATCATTTAACAGAAAGTTTTTGTTATAAAACATATATTATTAATATAAATAAAGATATTGATGAAAGACCAATATATTTATTACATATTAGTGATGGTGTATCTAAAAATACAGTTAATATATCACAAAACCGTTATTATATTAATATTTTAAAAAATACAAAGGCACATATTATAGAATATTTTACTAATAATAATAAACATTATTCTTATATTAATAGTATTAATACATTTATATTTATTCATAATTATGCTACACTTAATTATACTAAATTATCATTAGAAAACTATCATAGTTATCATTTTAATTATAAATATATTACTATTAATGATCATGCTAAATTAAATAGTAATATATTTATTACAGGAAATAAAATTCATAAAGATGAAATGCATATTACATCAAATGGAACTAATACGTTAATATGTGCTAATAGTTTATCTGTATTATCAAATAATAACAATATAATTAATACTTATATACATCATGTTGCTAGTAATTGTACTAGTAATCAGTTACATAAAGCTGTTATTAGTAATAATAGTAAATATTTACTTAATGGGATAATAAAAATAACAAGACTAGCTTCAAAAATTAATAGCAACATATTTAGTCAAGGATTACTATTAGATAGTACTTCACAATTTCGTACAAAACCACAAATAGAAATATATAACCGTAAAGTTCATTGTACTCATGGAGTAATTATTAGTAATATTAATTGTGATCAAATTTTTTATTTGTGTTCAAGAGGAATTAGTTATGTTGATGCTAAAAAAATAATTATTGATGCTTTTTTTAAAGAAGTAATTAATAAAATTAATCATTATGAATTACATGAAATAATATTTAATATTTTTAAAAATTTAATTTAATTAATTATGATATATCCAATATCAAAAATCAGATTAGATTTTCCTATTCTAAATAAAAAGATAAATAATAATAAATTAATATATTTTGATAATGCAGCAAGTTCATTAAAACCTAACTACGTAATAGAACGTGAAATGAACTACTATAAATACGAATATGCAGCAGTTCATAGAGGTATTCATACATTAAGTCGTGAAGCAACTAATAAAGTAGAGCAAGTACGTTGTAAGATAGCTAATTTTATTAATGCCAAACAAACTGAAGAAATTATATTTACTAAAGGTACAACTGAGAGTATTAATTTAGTTGCTTATAGTTGGGGGAGAAAATTTTTACATCCTGGAGATAATATTATTATTACAGAAATGGAACATCATGCTAATATTGTACCTTGGCAAATACTAGCAAAAGAAAAAAAATTATTTATTAAATATGTACCATTACTACCAAATGGTACTTTAGATTTATCACAGTTAACATCATTAATAAATAATAATACTCGTTTATTTGCTATTACTGCGGCATCAAATGTACTAGGTATTATTAACCCAATAAAAGATATTATTAATCAAGTAAAAAATATTAGTAATAGTTTAGTGTTAGTTGATGGAGCACAATGTGTTATGCATCAAAAAATTGATGTACAATTATTGAATTGTGATTTTTATGTATTTTCAGGTCATAAAATGTATGGTCCAACTGGTATTGGAATATTATATGGTAAAAAATATTTACTTGATAGTATGTCTCCTTGGGAGACTGGTGGTGCTATGATTAAAAATGTTAGTTTAACAAAAGAGACTACTTTTAATCAAGTACCATGGAAATTTGAAGCTGGTTCACCTAATACTGCTGGTATTATAGGATTAGGTGCTGCTATTGATTATATAAAAAGTATTGGGTTACAACAAATTATATTACATGAAAAATTATTAACTAAATATGCTTTTGATGTTTTAAATAATATTCCTAACATAAAAATTTATGGATCTATTAAATATAATAGAATTAGTGTAATTTCTTTTAATTTAGGTACTCATCATGCTTATGATATAGGTAGTTTATTAGATATTTATGGTATTGCTGTTCGTACTGGCCATCAATGTGCATTACCAATTATGAATTATTTTAAAGTTAGTAGTATGTGCAGAATATCATTAGCTATGTATAATGATTATTTTGAAATAGATAAATTAGTAGATATTTTAACAAAAATTAATAAAATATTACCTCTTAAGTAAGAGAATAATAATGAATCAAGAACAACTAATATATAATTTTAATAATTGTTTTTCTTGGGAAGAAAAATATTTATATTTAATTGAATTGGGACAAAAATTACCATTACTTCCTAATAAGTATAAAATATCTAAATATCTAATTTCTGATTGTCAGAGTCAGGTATGGATAGTTTTGACTAATTTTAACAATAAAGTTAGTTTACAAGGATATAGTGATGCTCTAATAGTAAAAGGATTAATTGCTGTAATATTTATTTTATACAAAAATTTAAGTTTAACAGAATTAATTAATTTTAATGTGTACCCATTACTAAATGATTTAAATCTAAATAAATATTTAACAGCATCTAGAAATTATGGTTTGCGATCAATAATTAAAAATATAAGAGATCAAGCAAAACAACATTTACTCATTTAGATATATTATTATTTAATACATACTACTTAGTAGAATAACGTATATTAACTAAACGTTATTCTACAATATAAAAAATATTTATTTACGATAGTTAGTAATTTGATTATCTAATCTTTGATTAGCTCTAACTGCATTACTTTTAGCATTTTGTATATCAGAATGCATATTATCTACATCATTACTAATTTTATTAAATTTTGTATCTAATGTCTTAACTTCTGAAGATATTTGATTAATTTTACTTTTATTAGAACAACCAACTAAAGAAAAACAACCAACAACTAAAATAGTTTGGATTAATTTAATATAATTCATAATTATCTTCCTTATATAGTAATTTAATAACATAGTAAAAATTAAACTATTCTATAATCTATTAAATTTATATTACATTATCAATAATTATTTGTAATTATATTTAAAAAAATTACTTCTATATAGATAATAATTAATTTTTACTTAAAATACGTCCGAGTGGATTTGAACCACCGACCATCACTATGTCATAGTGATACTCTTACCATACTGAGCTACGGACGTATTAATTATAATTAAAATATAATAAAACTTAATTATGTGGTGATAATATCATTAGTTTTTGTTTAAATCCAGTAATTATAATTATATAATATTAAAATAGTTAATAATAAAATTATTATTTTAATATTATGTAAAAAAAGGAATAGGTATATGTTTACTGGAATAGTGCAATCATCTGCACCTGTAATATGTATTAACAAAAAAGATAATTTTTTAACTTTATCAATAAAATTAACCAAACACTTATTAAGTGATTTAATGATTGGTGCATCAATTTCTATAAATGGATGCTGTTTGACAGTTACTGTTATTAATAATAATATAATTAGTTTTGATATAATACAAGAAACTTTATATTGTACTAATTTAAAATTTTTAAAGATAGGTGACATAGTAAACGTAGAAAGATCTATGAATCTTAATAAAGAAATTGGTGGTCATTTAATTTCTGGCCATATTAATGGATTAGGTAAAATTATTAATATTATTAACTTAAATAATAATAAAATTATTTGGTTTAATGTAAAGGATAAGTTAATTAAATTTATATTACCTAAAGGATTTATTAGTATAGATGGTATTAGTTTAACTATAGGTAGGGTAATTAATAATAATTTTTGTGTTTATTTAATTCCAGAAACATTAAGATGTACTAATCTAAAAAATAAAAAATTATTTGATTTTGTTAATATTGAAATTGATTATCAGACTAAAGTTATAATATCTACTGTAGAAAAATTTATGCAAAATAAATTTAATAATTAATTTTAGAAAATTAACATTTAAGGAAATATAATGGATTCTGTAATTTTAAAAATTAAAAAACAAATTAATAATAATCCAATAATTTTATATATGAAAGGTACACCAGAAAGACCTAGTTGTGGTTTTTCTATGCAAGCTATAAAGATATTATTTGCATGTGGTAAAAGATTTGCATATATTAATGTATTAGAACATGATGATATTCGACGTACATTACCTATATACGGTAATTGGCCAACATTTCCTCAATTATGGTTAGATAAAGAATTAATTGGTGGCTGTGATATTATCACTAATATGTATCATAGTGGTAAATTAGAAATTTTGATAAAAAAAGTTTTTGATAAGTATAATAAGTAGTGATTTTAATTAATTATTTACTAGTTTATTAAAAATTAATTAAATAAATCATTAAATACTTATATTATTTTGTATTTTTATTTTTTTATTTTAAAAATAAAATAATAATTTTATTAATTTAAAATGATAAGAAGTATAATTCAATTAAAAATAATTAATAAAATTTTATTTTTTATTATTATCTTTATAAGTAAATAAATCTAATTTTAAGAATTATAATAATAGTAAAATACTATTAATTTGTTTAATAATTTAATATAAGTAAATATTACTATTTTAATAAATATAAATTAGAATCTATGAAATTTATTTATTGCAAAATAAATGAAATATTATAATTATAATTAATATATTATCTATTTAATATAGGTTAATTAATATGAATATAGTTCAAGAACTAAAAGACAGAGGTATTATAAAACATATTATTAATGATAACGTTTTACAAGAAAAAATAAAACATGGATTTATTTCTTTGTATTGTGGCTTTGATCCAACATCAGATAGTCTACATTTAGGTCATTTAGCTTTACTAGTTTGCTTAAAGTATTTTCAACTAGCAGGTCATAAAATTATCATTGTGATTGGTGGAGCTACTAGTTTAATTGGCGATCCTAGTTTTAAATCTCAAGAACGTAAGTTACAAGACTTAAAAAAAATTAAGTTTTACATAAATAAACTTAAATTACAAATATCCAAGTTTTTAAATTCTAATTATAATAATAATATTGTTATTTTAAATAATTTTAGTTGGTTTAAAAAAATTAACTTAATTAAGTTTTTAAAATTTGTAGGAAAACATTTTTCTATAAAAAATATGATAAGTAAGCATTTTATTAAATTAAGATTAAATAATGATTTTGGTATTACTTTTACTGAATTTTCTTATACTTTATTACAAGGATATGATTTTCTTTATTTAAGTAAATATTATAATGTAATATTACAAATTGGTGGTTCTGATCAATGGAATAATATTATTTCTGGTATTAATCTAATAAAAAGTATTTACCACAAATTAGTTACTGGTTTTACTCTACCATTAGTATTAAAATCAGATGGTACTAAATATAGTAAAACTGGCTGTGGGGTAATTTGGTTAGATCCAAAAAAAACTAGCCCGTATAAATTTTATCAGTTTTTAATTAATATTGATGATATCTATATATATAAATATCTAAGATTGTTTACTTTAGTTAATTTAAAAACTATTCTTTTCTTAGAAAAAAGAAATATGAAAGTAAAAAATGTACCATTAGCAAAATATATACTTGCAAAGTATGCTACATTAATGGTACATGGTCTATCAGGTTTTATATCAGCAAAACGTATTACTAATATTTTATTTAAACAAAATAATAAAATAAATTTATTGACAATTAAAGATTTTAAACAACTATCTCAAGATGGAATACCATCAATTAAAATTAGTGATAAACAAATTAATTTACAACAAGTTTTAGTACTAGCTAATTTAGCTAAATCTCATAAAGAAGCTCGTCTAATTATTAAATCAAATTCAGTTAAAGTTAACAATATAAAGAATAATATTCCTAATTATACTTTTGTTAAACAAGATAAGTTACATAATAACTATACTCTAATTTGTAGGGGAAGAAAAAGTTTTTGTCTGCTTATATGGAATAAATAAATTAAATTATTTACTCCTCTGACTGGATTCGAACCAGTGACACACGGATTAACAGTCCGTTGTTCTACCAACTGAACTACAGAGGAATAATTTATAATGTTTATTGCATTGGTAAACAGGATAAAATGTTAAAACCATTATCAACATTAATTGTTTCACCAGTAATACCATTCGATAAATCAGAACATAAAAACACTGCAACATTACCAATATTATCTATGGTAATTTCTTTTTTTATACAACTATAATTTAAATAATAAGAAAACATATTCTTAAAATCTTTTATTTTATACGATGATATCGTTTTTATTGGACCTGAAGAAATTGCATTAACTTTAATATTATTTTTCCCCATAGAATAAGCCATATAACGCACATTAGCTTCTAGTGAAGCTTTAGCAACACCCATAACGTTATAATTAGGAACTACTTTGTTAGAACCAAGATAAGTTATTGTTATTAATGAAGCATTATCATTTAACATATTAAGACTAGCTTTTGATAAAGCTACAAAACTATAAGAACTAATTTCGTGTGCTTTAATAAAATCATTTCTATTAATTACTTTAATATAATCATCGTTTAATTGTTTACTATTAACATACGCAATAGAATGTATTAATCCATCAAACTTAGGCCATATCTTAGATAATTTAATAAATAATAAATTTATCTCATTATCTTGAGATACATCGCATGTAATTATATCAACAGGATCTAAATTATTTATAATTTTTTTAATACGTAATTTTAATTTTTCATTTTGACAAGTAATAACTAAATCAGCACCAGCTTTATGTAAAGCTTTAGCAATGCCATAAGCAATAGAATACTTACTTGATATACCAGTTACTAATATTTTTTTATTTAATAAAAGTTTCATATTTTTAAATTTAATTAGAATAAAATAAACTAAAATTAATAAATTAAATACTACAAATAGTAATACTATTTATTAATTAAATCTATAACAAAGTAATCAGTAATTATAATTACTAAAAATAAAAAACACAATTATATTATAATTTTTACTAAATTTATAATTAAATAATTATATAAATAAAAATTAAATATATAAATAATACAACATTCTATTATCTTAATTAAAATTTTAATAATAATAAATAAAATTATTAAAAACTAATTAATATAAATAATCTAAATATGTCTAGTTATTATTTTAATTTTTATTAAATATGTAATTTTATTAGTTAAATAACTTTAATTAAAATAAATTAATAATAAATTTATTTAAAATAAAAGTGGTAACTAAAAATTATTAAGTATTAGTATAATATAAATTAAAATAAAATTTTATTATAATATAAAACTATTTTAGTATTATAATTTTAATCATTATCTAATTTATTAGATTATTTAGAATTAAGTTTTAGATAATGTTAATATTTAATTATTTAAAAGCATTAACTATTATAGTTTATTACTTTTAATTAATAGTTAAAAGTAATATAAAAATAATAAAATTATTAAATAATCTATTAGTATTACTAATACTATTAAATGATAAATTAAATTACTTTAAAAGCAAATTAATAATTATGTATTTTTAAATCTAAATAACTTAGTAATATAAAAAATTATAATATAAATTTTAATTATCCAATTAATTTATTAATGAATAAATATGATTATTATAGATGGTAATCAATCAGTAGCAAATATAGCTTATGTTATAAACGAAATTATAACAATTTATCCAATCACTCCTAGTTCTACTATGTCAGATTTAGTAAGTCAGTGGTCAGATAGTAATTTACCTAATATATGGGGAGATGTACCTAAAGTAATAAAAATGCAATCAGAAATTGGTGTAATTGCTAGTATACATGGAGCATTACAAACAGGATCATTAGCTACATCATTCACATCTTCACAGGGATTATTATTAATGATTCCTAATTTATATAAAATAGCTGGTCAACTTATGCCGTTTGTATTACATGTTGCAACTAGATCAATAGCAACAAGCTCATTATCAATTTTTAGTGATCATTCTGATGTTATGGCTGCACGTACTACAGGATGTGCAATGTTATGTTCTGGTAGCGTGCAAGAAGCACAAGATTTTGCATTAATATCACAAGCTACCAGCTTAAATAGTAGAATACCATTTATACATTTTTTTGATGGTTTTAGAACATCACATGAAATAAATAAAATAAATTTATTAGATAAAAAAATTATACATTCTATAATTTCACAAATCTCAATAGATAATCATAGAAAAAGATCATTAGATCCTAATAATCCATTAATTAGAGGAGTATCTACTAATGATGATGTTTATTTTCAATCTAGAGAAGCATCAAATATTTACTATAATAATGTATTAAAAAATATTTTACATATTATGAATAAATTTTATTTACTTACTGGAAGAAAATATAGCCCATTTGAGTATTATGGACATTTACAAGCAACTTCAATTATAGTAGTTATGGGATCAGCTTCTTATGTTTGTAAAGAAGTAGTGATGTATCTAATTAAAAAAAATTATAAGGTTGGTGTAATTATAACAAAATTATATCGCCCGTTTTTTTATCAAGAGTTTATAAAAGTTTTACCAAAAACAGTTTCTAAAATTGCTGTATTAGATCGAACTAAAGAACCAGGATCTTCTGGAGAACCACTATATTTGGATGTTAATAGTTCATTAACTAAAGCATTTTATAATAAACAAATAAGATATCTACCACTAATTATTAATGGTAGATTTGGTTTAGGATCAAAAGAGTTTGGTTTAAATTGCGTATTTTCGATATTTAAAGAATTAAATAAAAATAATCCTAAATTACATTTTACTGTTGGTATCCATGATGATGTTACTAATTTATCATTGACAGTGTCAAACAACAAATATTCATTACATAATGATTATATAATAGAAGCAATATTTTATGGTATTAGTGGTGATGGTTCGGTATCTGCTGCTAAAAATAGTGTAACTATAATTGGTAATAATACTAATTTGTTTGTACAAAGTTATTCTCATTATGATTCTAGAAAATCAGGTAGTTTAACTTCTTCTCATATTAGAGTTAGTAATAATACTATCAATGCTCCTTATTTAATAAAATCAGCTAATTTTATAAGTTGTGGTCATTGGCAAATTTTAAATAAATATAATATATTAAATAATTTAAGTAAAAATGGTACTTTATTGATTAATACAGTTTATTGTTCTAGTAAAATTCTAGATATATTTTCTCATAATATTAAATTAATACTTTATAGTAAAAGAATTAAATTATATGTAATAAATGCCAAAGATATAGCTAATAAATATAATTTAGGTAATAAAACTAACATTATTATGCAAGTAATATTCTTTAAATTAATAAGAATATTACCAATGAATATAGTAATAAATCATTTAAAAAATCTAATAGTAGATATTTATGAAAGTAAAAATAAACAATTAGTATTAAATTATTTAAACTTATTACCTAATATAACTAAATTAGTAAAACTTGTACCTATAGAACTAAATAATATTAATTTTGATTTAAATAATAAAATAAATAATAATGTTAATAATTATACTATATGTAAAAAAAATTTAATTTATAATATGATTCATGGATTAGGTAATTACATTCCTGTGTCTATGTTTCCTGTTGATGGAAGTTGGTATACTGGTACTTCAAAGTTAGAAAAACGTAATCTTGC